>JACQVA010000194.1 GCA_016210005.1 Deltaproteobacteria bacterium
CATCGATCGCACCGACCGGAAAAACCAACCCCGCCGCTTCCACCACCGCCGTCACGCATGTACGTCTACCGCAATCCAACCTCCGTGTCCAGAGGCCACAAGTCGGGCAGGGTCAGACCCAAGGTAGGAGGGCGGAGGTCGCTGCGCTCTGCCGCATCGGTACGCGCCGCCGCCACCGGTGTCGGCTTTGTGGTCTGCGGCACTTCTCGCGGTTGTTCTGCCGGAGGCGAGCTTGCGCGTTGCGCTGCCAGGGCCTCCAGTGCCGGCAACGGAGTGGTCTGGGCTAGGCGAGCCTCCGGCGAGTCCGGATGATCGGATCGCAGCTTTTGAACGATCAGCCGAGCGTCGATGGGGTCCCCCGACAGCTCGAAGGCGCGAGCTAGCTGATAGAGCGCCCGAGGGGCGTACTGGCTCTTGGGCGCCTTCAGCAACACATCGTTCAGCTCGATAATCGCCCTGTTGTAGTCACCCTTCGCCAACGCCTCCTCGCCCTTTTGAATATTCATCGCCGGGTCTTGTTTAGACGACGCTCCGGCCGGTTGGCCGGCCAGGCACCCGCTGATCATGAAGAACAACGCCAGCCCAACGCCGAGGCGATGGCACTTGCGGGTCAGCGCCCGCTGTTCGAAGCTAAAGACCCAACGCCCGTTCGTTCCCATTGCACTGGCTCCTCCTCAGTTGCGGAAGCGGAAACGGCCCCGCAGCTCCGAGGCATCGGGGATCAAGCTGGGCGTTTGGGTCACGTTCAGCAGCTTGGCGGCGTCCCCGACCTCGGGGGTGATCGTGCGGTAGATCTCGGCGAGATCTTTCTTGCCGTCACGGATGGCCTTCAGAAAATAGTAGGTGAGGATGCCGTGGCC
Source organism: Deltaproteobacteria bacterium (assembly GCA_016210005.1). NCBI lineage: Bacteria > Pseudomonadati > Myxococcota > Myxococcia > Deltaproteobacteria bacterium. Next base: position 861 of record JACQVA010000194.1, read on the forward strand.
GACTTCGGGTGAGGACGTGCTGATCTGCGCGCCGCGTGCAGCGGCGAGCGTCCGGGTTTCCTTGATCATGACCAAAGGCCGTGCACCTTTCGCCAATACGCTACGTCCGCCAGCGCCAGAGAAGCAGGCATCAAGCACCACGGCGACTTCTTTAGCCGGCAACGGAGTGGTCTGGGCTAGGCGAGCCTCCGGCGAGTCCGGATGATCGGATCGCAGCTTTTGAACGATCAGCCGAGCGTCGATGGGGTCCCCCGACAGCTCGAAGGCGCGAGCTACTAGCTGATAGAGCGCCCGAGGGGCAGGCTGCAAGTGCGTTGGGTGAGGCGCTGGACGAGTGGGACATGGCGCCGGTTCCGGCCGACCGATTCACGGTTCGCCGCCGAGGGTACGGAGCAAGTCTCGCGTCTGCTGCCGATCAGCTTCCGATGCTTCTACCGAAAACAGTCCGCCCTTGAAGCATGCCGGAAATTTGTCGGGGCCGTTGCAGCTTGCGGCTACAGCGGTCCCGAAGCTGCCCATGCCCAGCGGCACCGTCAGATCTCGCAGGTACAACTTAAACTGCTCAGTGGCTGGTCCAGCGTTGCCCTTGGCCATGAGCACTAGCCCGAGCTGGTAGTGCGCATTTGGAGCGGAGTACTGGCGCAACACGTCGCGCAACTCGCGCTCCGCGCCGTCGAAGTCGCCAGTGCCGGCTAGAGCGCGTCCCATGCAGAAGCGAGTCGGCCCCCACCCAGTGCTCGCCTCTGCGCTGCATTCGCGTAGCGCGCCTGCGAAGTCCTTCTTCTCGAGCAATGCCTCACCCAGGCACGTGCGCAGCGGCATTCCAGCCGGGTTGAGGCGCAACGCCTCGCGGTACTCCCGAATCGCGCCGTCTAAATCGCGCGTGTTGTAAAGGGCGTTCGCGAGCACCGCACGCGGTTGCCAATCGTCCGGCCGTAATCGCGCTGACGCAGCGAGCTCGCGCAAGGCGCCTGCGAAGTTGCCCTCGTCGTACAGCAACTGGGCCATCGCCTCGTGCCCCTCCGGCCGGTCCGGCTGGAGCATCATGGCGCGCTGGAGAAGATCGCGGGTCTCACGGATCGTCGCTTCGGGCGAACGACCCGCGTCACGCGCCTCGTCCCTTTGTACTATTTCCGCCCATGCGCGTGCGATCAGCGCGTCGGCTTCAGCCTCCTGCATCACGCGTTGGCGCTTGGTCGTCGCGCGCTCCACGTCGGTCTTCGTCTTGGCATGCGCCACCTGCCGCGATTGTTCTTGCAGTTGCGCGCGCAGCCGCTCATTCTCCTCGTGCAGACGTTGAAGGGCGTCGGCGGCCTTTTCACTCTCGCGTAAGCGGGCAATCTGACGGGCAACACCTCCCGGGTCGATCCGACAGAGGACATCGACGCGTATCACCGTCGTTTCACCGTCCATCGTGGCGTGCGTTTCCACCTCCTTGATTTCCACGACGCCCGCAGTCAGCGCACGGATCTCATCGCGCGTGACCGCCATGTCGCGCACCTCGGTGATGCTCTCGACGCACGTGCCCACCTGCTCCAAGGCCAGCCGCTTGGCATCTAGAAGTGCCAAGCGCTTGGCGTCGGCGCGCGTGTCGTTGTCGCCCATGCGGTACTCGCCGGTGGCACGAATGGTGCGCGTCTCGGTAGCAGCAATGGCTGGCTGCACACCGAGTAATAGCAGGGCGACCATGCAGCCGGTTACAAAGCCAGGCGGACAGGGGCGCTTCTCGGCGACCCTCGCGACGCCGCGAAGAGAGCGCACGCTAGCGTCGGGAGACAGCAAGGCTCCAGCGGGTGGATGGGCCTGAGACCAAGCTCGCGGCTCTCGCATCATGCATAACTCCCTGCGTCGCAGCCTTCTAGCGCGGGCGAACTCGATTGCGCAAGTGAAATCCGTTCGGCGAATCTGTTCGGGCGTGGAGCACCGCGGTGGGGCCTCATCTCATTCAGACGCCGCCCCTCTTCTGTTCGCGCTTAGGAGGCCGGGCCTCTTCATCGGTCTCGAAGCACGGCGTCCCACGTCGCAACCCGCAGGGCTGCACGATACAGGGCGCCCTTCGAGGCGCGGCCGGAAGAGATGACCGCTTATCAGAAGGGCGAACGGTTCAAGGCATGCTCATCTGGGATCAGCGAGGGATTCTTGAGCCGTTTTTCCCACAAGTCCGACGCGTACCCAAGCCGTTTCCCCAGGCGCCACTGCAATTGCCTCCACCGTCACTCGCTCGCAGCGTAAGGCCTTGCCACGAAATGGCTGATGCCCCACCTGGCAGCATTGTGGGTGTTACTGGCGCTGGCCCGGTTGGCTCGGCTGCCGTCCTGGCGCGTCACGGGCCGTTGAGAATCAGGCCGAGCGGCAGGTTGTAAATGCGTTGGGTGAGGCGCTCGACGCGCGGGTGCATCGAAATCAAGATGCCGTGGCGCGCCGTCTTCGGGTAGAGATCGAGAAACGCCTCCAGCGGGGTCAGGTCGCGGCTGGCGGGTGAGGCGGCGTGCTTGATCTCGATTGGTACCAGCCGCCCCGCCACTGGTAGCACCAGATCGCATTCCAACCCTTGCGGCGTGCGCCAGAACGACCCGTTCCACGGCATCCCCGCATGCCCGTACAGCTTGCGAATCTCCATGATCACGAACGACTCGAACAGGTGCCCGAAGTGCGGCGCGTTGAGCAGGCCGTGTGCGTCACGGATTGCTTGCACGTGCAAGCCCAGGCCGCTGTCTGCGAACACCCACTTGGGCCGCTTGACCAGCCGCTTGGTGGTGGTGGCGAAGTACGCCGGGAGCGACACGATCTGATAGCTGGTCTCCAACAGCGACAGCCAGTGATCGACGGTCTTGCTGTCGATGCCGACCACGCTGCCGACTTCGGCCTTGTTGATCACCGTACCCGAGCGGCCCGCGCACAGGACGACAAAGCGATCGAACCGCCCGAGGTCCGCCACCTGACTGAGTTCTCGAATGTCACGCTGCACGTACGTGCGGCGATAGGCCTCCAGCCAGTCGGCGCCCGCGCCCTCCAACACCACGGGCGGGTATCCGCCCGTAAGCATGGCGGGGACGACATCGTCATGGTCGGTGGCCGGATACTCGCGCCCGAGCAGATCGCCGAGCTTGGTGGGACTCTCCAGCAGTTCCGTAGTGGCCGCGATGCGCTGCCCGCGCGTCTCTTGCACGGCAAACGGCCAGAGATCCAGCACCGCGACCCGGCCGGCCAGCGACTCTGTCACTCCCTTCATCAACTCGAAGTGCTGGCTGCCGGAGAGGAAGAAGCGAAATTTTCCCCGAGCCCGGTCCAACTCACGCTTGAGATAGGGAAAGAGGTCCGGGACGTGTTGCACCTCGTCGAGAAAGAGGATGCCCGGGTGGTTGAGGAAAAAGAGGTCCGGGTCGCGGCGGAAGGCGGCCACCTCGCTCGGGGTGTCGAACGCGATCGACCGGGCCCGGTCGCCGAAGAGCTCGGCGGTCAGATGCGCGAGCAGCGAGGTCTTGCCGGCCTGGCGCGGGCCGGTGACGAGGACGGCGCGAAACTGCGCCGTCAGTTTCCGGACCTTTGCCTCGATGGCACGCGGGACGTACGCCACCAGTGCATTATTGGAGTGTCACTCCATTTTTGCAAGGCAGCGCGGTCGGCGCGGACCAGCGCGGGGCCGCCGTAGGGCAGGCTCTGCCTGCCGCCCCTCTTCAACCCTGTATCGGCAGGCACTGCCTGCCCTACGGACTCGCCGCGAATGCTCAGAGCGACCGTAAGTAGCGCTGTATGTCCTCGTGGGTGCCGACTCGAACCAATGTGCACAGATCGCGCTCAACCGTGAACACGAGACGCCGGCCAAGGCCGATACGGGCTTCCCAGACGCCCGAGCGATGGAGCTTCCTGATCCCGAGTCCCTGGTGGCGATGAACATCGCCGATTAACGCAGAAACTGGACCGCAGAACCCGCGGTGAGCAACGGGAGGGGCGGCGCGGGGTGTGGCAGCGGCGCTTCTGGGAGCACCTGATCCGAGACGAGCACGACTTCGCCCGCCACGTAGACTACATCCACTACAACCCGGTGAAACACGGGCTCGTTCGATGCCCGCACCACTGGCGATGGTCAAGTTTCCGGGCGTGGGTTGAACGCGGCGTGGTTGCGGAAGACTGGGCGTGCAGCTGCGGACACGGCACCGTAGCAGCGCTCCGCTTCGACGACATCCCAGGGGCGGGCGGCGAGTGACTCGCGGAGTTGCGGCCGCAGCCCGGCGGTGCAGCGTCGGCGCAACGGGTTCCGCGTTCAGGCCGTAGGGCAGGCTGTGCCTGCCGTCCCTTCTCGACCCGGAATTGGCAGGCACAGCCTGCCCTACGGACTACTGCCCAATTGGACTTTCCGACCACGCCGCCCCGCTCCGGCGCCGAGGGGCCGGCGCCCTCCAGGGTGGGTGATCCGTAAAATCGTCGTTTCACACGAGAGCACGCCCGGTGGTCGCGCTCCACCCTTGGTCAGCGCAGCAACAAGAGCTAGCCGTAGGGCAGGCTGTGCCTGCCGTTCCCCTTCAACCCGGAATGGCAGGCACAGCCTGCCCTAGTGCGCCTGCCCTGGACCCAGAACACAGAAGCGTAAGAGCTACCGGGCACACCGGAAGCCGTAGCTCTCGAGCCGTGAGCGCGGCCTGCTCCTGCTGCGGTACGACGCGCGCGTGTTCTGCGGGTCGTAGTCCCACGAACCGCCGCACAGGCCGCGACCGTCAGCAATCTCGTCTTCGATCCACTCCCACACATTCCCTACCATATCCAGCGCCCCGTACGGCGACGCCCCGGCCGGAAACTTCCCCACCGGCGCCGTCCCCACATATCCGTCGTCATAGCCCTGGGCAACCGTCCAGTCCGAGTACGTCCGCTTTGCGCTCTCGTCGGCAATGTTCGCCACCTTCTTCCCCACCGCTTCGTACCCGATATTGCCCCACGGATACTTCCGGCCATCGGTGCCGCGCGCCGCCTTCTCCCACTCAGCCTCGCGCGGCAATCGCTTCCCTGCCCACTTGCAGTACGCCTGCGCCTGGCTCCAGTCGACGCAGTTGATCGGATGTTGCTCTCGCCCGGCCTGGCCCCAGTTGCAGTAGTCCTTCCACTCAGGTTGCTCCTTCATCGGGCTGCCCCAGTATGGCATCCGCAACCCGTCCGCCGAGCAGTTTCCCGCCTCCACGCAGCGGCGGTACGCCGCCACCGTCACCTCCGTCTTGTCGATCCGAAACGGACCCACGTTCACCCGGCGCCCCGGCTTCTCGTCCTCGGAACATTCCTTATCGACCTTCTCGTTGCAGCCCATGAAGAACTCGCCGCCGGGCACCTCCACCATGTCCGACGGCGTCGTGCCTCCTTGCACCACCAGCGGTGTTGGCCCCAGCGCCACTTACGCCGCTGTCGGCCGCGGCGGCGCGGCCGCCGCTTTCAGCGCCTTCGCGCGCTTGCGCGCCAGCGTGGCGAATTCACCCTTCGGATACTTCTGCAGATACGCCTCGAACTCCGCCGCATCCTGGCTGTCCTTCACCGAGTTCCAGAACGTGAGCTCGACCGCCGACTCGTCAACCCGCGGCGCCGGCGCCGCGGGAACCGGCGGGGCAGCCGCCGCTGCCGCTGCCGGCCCGGGCGCCACGAAGTAGAAATCTCCCTCCAGCGACGACGACTCCCAGGGTACTTGCTTACCGCCCGTCGCCCCGCGCACGGCGCCGCGCACGCGCTTGAAGACCTCTTCCACCTTCTGGCCCGGCCGCCGCATCTCCTCCAGCAGCGCGCCGGTGTAGGTGCCGTTGCGCCCGCTCCCGTCCGCTGCCGTGCTCCCCGGCGCGGTCGCGTAGGCGATCAGCGTGCCGTGCGTCGCGTCAACCGCGGCCAGCCCCGCCGCTTGCGAACGAAAGCTGCGCGTCATCGGGTTGGTGCGGCAGGCATCGAGAATCACCAGATTGACCGGCGCCCCCGCCGTCTCCATGCGTGAGAGCACTTTCGCCAGTTCCACGCCGTCGCTTTCCACCTCGGCTTCCGAGGCGGCCTTCATGTCCACCGGGATGAGATAATTCCGCCCCTCGTACTGCATGCCGTGCCCGGAGTAGTAGAACAGCGCCACCGCCGCCCCGCGCAGGCGTTCGCCGAACTCGCGGATCGCGCGCACCATCTGCGCTTGGTCCAGGTCGCGGTGTTCCAGCACCTCGAAGCCCGTGGCTTTGAGTGCCGCCGCCATGTCCGGCGCGTCGTTGGCCGGGTTCTTCAGCCGCCCCACCGCGTACGCCGCGTTGCCGATCACCAGCGCCACACGCCGACCGCCAGCCGCCGCCGGCATCAGCACCAGCGGCCGATCCGTGGTCGCAGCCTCTTCGGCCCCGGCCCGCAACGCGCCCGCCAGCAGCGCCGCACAGGTTGCGAAGTAACAGAGAACGCGGCTGATCCCCGCCCCCATGCTCATGTGCGCATTCATCCGCCAAACCCCACTCGGATTGCAAGCGGCCGGTAAGCCTTCCACACCACCGTGGCAATCCGTAGCCGTAGGGCAGGCTGTGCCTGCCGTCCTTTCAACCTAGCGCAGGCTGACGCCCGCAACCCAACAACGGCCCGTGGATTCCCGCTTAAAGATTGCGGGAATGACGGACCCTGGCCCGGACCGTCATGCCGGCAGTCCTCTAGCCGGCATCCAGGAGGGGGGCGGGGACGTGCATCCCGAACCGCTCCTGCGGCTCCGAAATCTGTGCGCCGCGCGCAGACTTTCGGCCATAGTAGTTCAGAACGGCAGGCACAGCCTGCCCTACGGACTTCCGGGATCTCGCCGCCGGAGCCTGGACTTCTCTTACAACGATTAAACGGATGGAACGGATTTCACGGACCGGAGAAGGCGTCGAGGCGATCCGACTCTGCTCAATCCCTTGTAGCAGAGATCAGACTCGATAGGCGCAGGCTTCGATCAGCCGGGGCATCTCCCGGTCCCACTCGCCCTGCCAGCGCTCGATCACTAGATCGGCGGGCGAGAGGCCGCGCTCGATGAGTTCCTCCAGCGGCTCGAGGTGCACCGACTCGTCTTCGCCGCGGGCATCGAGCTGGCGCTGGCGCTCGCAGCCGGCGACCGCGATGGTCACTAGCTCACGGGCGAGTTCTTGAACGCGAATGCCTCGCACGCGCGCTTGTAAGCCCTGCTTAGGCGCGGCGTGCCATAACTCGAGGCGCTCCTCCCAACTCCAACGCTTGACCAGATCCCAGGCCGCCTGCAGGCAATCGGCGTCATAGAACACGCCCTTGGCCAGCGCCGGCGCCGCCAGCATGAGTCGGGGCGATTGGCTGTCGATCGAGCGCAGCTCGATGTACCCCTTCAGCCGGGTTTCCGGAAACAGCGTGGTCAGGTGCGCGTTCCAATCCGCCATGGTGGCGCGCTGGCCCTGGTAGCCTTCCCGCCAAAAGCGGCGGAAGGTGAGCTGCGTCATGTCGTGCCACACCCCGTCGCGGACGATGAAGTACATCGGCACATCGAGCGCGTACTCGACGTAGTCGGCGAAGCCCCAGCTGGGGCTAAAGACAAACGGCAGCAGCCCGCAGCGCGCCCGGTCGGTGTCGGTCCAGATGTGGCCGCGAAACGAGCGGTAGCCGTTGAGCCGGCCATCACAGATCGGCGAGTTGGCAAACATAGCGTTTAGCACCGAGCCGAGGCCCATGCCGACGCGCAGCTTCAGCACCGCGTCGGCTTCGCTGCCGTAGTCGAGATTGACCTGCACGGTGGCGGTCTGCTTCATCATGCGCAAGCCGAGCGTGCCGACCCGTTCCATGTGCGGCGCCATGATGCGGTAGCGGCGCTTGGGCACGATCTCGATCTCCTCGATCCGGCTGAGCGGCTGCATGCCGAGACCGAGAAACACGATGCCGTGCTGCTGTGCGACCGTCACAATCTGTTCGATGTGCTGCGACAGCTCGCGCTGGGCGCAGTGAATGCTCTCGCACTTCTCGCCGCTCAGCTCCAGCTGCCCCCCGGGCTCCAAGGTGATCGCCGCCTTGGCGCCGCTCAGCGCGATCACCCGGCCGTCCTCGCTCACCGGCTGCCAGCCGTAGCGCGCGGCCAGATCACGCAACACCGCCTCGATGCCGTGGGCGCCGGAGAACGGCACGGCGGCGCCGTCGCTCAGACGGACCGCGACCTTCTCGTACTCGGTGCCGACGCGCCAGTCACTGGGCGGCTTACGGGCCGACTCGAAGTACTCGATCAGCTGCTCGTAGCGTTCGAGTGCAACCGGAGCGGCCGCGTCTGGGATGTACTGAGACATCGCTCACGTCCTCACCTGCTTCGTCGTCGTCTCCCGCCGCGGTGGTAATGCCAGCATAACCCCCGCCGCGCCCGGGTCGCAAGGTTCGTGTCACGCGCGGCACGCTAGCAGAGGACAGGGGTGTGGCAAGAGGGGTGGGAAGTCGCACCCGCCCTACGGGCCTGGTGGCGATGCCAGGCAATAGACGCGAATGGTCGGGTTGTGAAAGCCGTAGCTGCGCACCGCCGGGGCGAACTCAGCCGCCGGTGTATGCGTGAAGAGCTCGCGATAGAACTGGCGCGCGGCCGGCTCGCCGGCGCCGTAACGCACGAAGCGGTCGTAGATGAAACTGCTGGCCACGACGCAATCGAATTCGCCTAGACGATCGGCCAAGCTGGCCAGCGAGAAAGTATAGGAGACCCGGGCGTTGCTGAGTCGCGGAGCATACGCGATCACCGCTTCGCCGAGATCGGTGAGCAGTTGCCCTTCGACGGCGACGCGCGCATCCGCCGGCAGTTGCTTCGCCAACCAGGCCCGCGCCCGCTCGCGCGTGTCGGGTTCGATCGCAGCCAGCAGCTGCACGCTGCGCCCCGCCGGTTCCGCCAGCGCGAGGGCGAGGGCAATGCCCGCGAGCACCGCCGAGCGCCGGCGCAATACCCGTACTCCCACGAGCGCCAGCACGGCGAGAAACGGCAGCAGCGGCAGCACGTAGCGATCGAAGTTGGGCGGCGGCTTGTACGGAGAGCTCTCGAACACCAAGTAGCCCAACCCGACAAACGCCGTCAGCAGCCGCGCCGCCGGCGAGGCCTGGCGCAGCAGGGCGACGAAGCCGAGCAGCGCCAGTGCGGTGGCCACGATGCCGAAGCCCGGCAGCAAGCTGAAGCGCAGGTGAAAGGTCCACAGCCACGGCAGCGGTAAGATCGCCGAGGTGGCCATGCCCGTGACCACGTTGCCGGCCTCGTGTGACACGCCGCGCCCGAAGTGCCAGAGGTCGGCGAGCGCAAACGGCGTGAGGGCGACAAACGCCAGCGCGGCGGCGGCCGCGAGCCGCCACCGCGCGCGCGCGGGCGGATGCGGCTGTTGGCGATGCGCGACTAAGGGTAGCACCAGCGCCAATAGGCCGGTGTATTTGCTGGCAATAGCGGCGCCGCAGAGCGCGCCGGCAATCAGATAGTCGCGGTTGCGGCCGCGCCGGGCCAGGCGCAGCGCCGCCAGCGCCGCCGCCACCACCCAGAACGTCAGCGGTGTATCCTCCTTCAGGTAGTGTGAGCAAAACACCGCCAGTGGCGCAACGGCCAGCAGGGCAGCCGCAGCGAACGCCATCGCCCAGCCGCCGGCCGCGCGTGCCAGCAAGCAGGTGAGCGGAACGGTAAGTGCTCCCAGCACCGCGTTGAGCACGCGGCCGGCGAGCACCGCCTGCGCCGGTGTCGCCGCCCAGCCGAAGCTCTGGCCGGCGCGCACGGCCGCGGCGGTGGCGTAGAGCATAAAGCTCGGGTGCCAGAAGTAGTGGGGATTGAGATCACCCGCGGCGATGGCCAACGCCTTCTGCGCTTTGATGGGCTCGTCCGGGTGATACCACTCGGGCAGGCCAAAGCCGATGTGCCACAGCCGCAGCGCCAAGGCCGCGGCGGTCAGGAAGATCAGGCCGCTGCCGATTGCGACCGGGCTCGACCCAGCTTGCCGGCCGGCACTTGTCAGAGCAGGTAACCCTTCGGCCCGCGGGCGACGAGCACGGGATCGCCGTAGCGCAGCGCCTGATCCGCGCCGATTTCGATTTGCTGGAGCGTGATTTCGCAGCGGCCGAGCGGGCATTGCAGCAGCACCGCCAGGCGCGCGCCGCTCTCGCCGCGCACCACCGCCGGTTCGTAGGCGGCGATCGGCTGGACCACGTCCCAGCCTTCACTCGCGGTGATTTGGCTGAGCTCTGCCGCCGACGCCACCAGGTGCGAGTGTGCCCAACGCGCGCTCGCCCACAGCTCCTGCATCGCCAGCCAGTACTCGAACACGCCGCTGGCGGTGGCACAGAAAGTGAAGTGACGATAGAGGAGAGCGACATCCTGTGTCGGCGCCGCCGCCGCTACCAGCGAGTCGGGCGGCGCGTGCCAATCGAGCAACTGGCGCACGCTGTCGACGTCAGTGCCGGTGCGGGCAACAAATGGGCGCACCAGTAAGTCGCGCCCGCGCTGGCCGTAGAAGCGGTAACGCACCGAGTATCCCGCAGCCAGCTGCACCTGGGGCAGGGCGCGCAAGACCTCGGCGGCATTGGCTTCGAACAGCGGCTCCCAGTAACTCGCCTGCGGCTCTGCCGCCGGCGCCCCATGGCCGTCGAGCGCGCGCTGGCGCGCTTCTTCGATCCTGCGCCTGAGCGCGTGTACATCCGCCGCCGGGATGAACTCCACCGACATGGACGCAGCATGGCTGGTGGTTGGCGCGGGCGCAAGCCGCATCACGTTGCACCGCCGCCGCCAGACATGCATAGTGGCCCGCGTGCCAGCGTCGGGGCATGGCGGGGGCCGATGGATGAAGCGCGTCGCGGTTGCGGCGGCGCTGGTGCTGGGTCTTGGCCTCGCTTACGTCGCGGCCCATTTGGCCCTGATCGAAGTCGGCCGAGAAGTCGTCGTGCTGCACAAGTGGGCTGCGGCCGGCGAGGTGCGCAGGGCGCGCCTATGGCTCGTCGACGAGGGGCGCTACTCCTGGCTTCACCACGGCGATGCAAACTCGGAATGGATCCGCCGGCTGGCGTCCGATGCCATAGTTACAGTCGAGCGCGGCGGCCGGGCGCGACCATACCGCGCCATACCCGACCCCCAGTCACACCAGCGCGTTCACCAGCTACTTCGTGAGAAGTATGGAATCGCCGACCGCTGGGTGCGGTTCCTTACGGGAGGTACGGAGCGATGCCTCGCCCTCCCGGTTCGCCTGGAACCTGTAGGAGACCGGTTCTGAGACGCGGCTGCCGCCGCATGCGCGCCGCTAGCAGATACCAGATGAACCTACTGTCATCGCAACCGTTTGGGCTGTCCAGTTCGACCTCGGTTGTGATCTCTGGGCTTTGACAAGCGCCAACGAATTGCGGAAGGTGGGGCCCGGGCGGATGGGTGCAACGATGAGAGGAAGGCGATGGGCCGCTTTGATGGCTGCGGTGCTCACCCTCGCCGCCAATGGAAGCGCGGCCGCGGCCGCGCCGCTGATCATCGACGACTTCAGCAGCGCGGTGAATACCATCCTGGTCGCCAACACCAACGTCGGGGTATTCGTCCCCGGCACCTCTGTCACCGTCACCGACAGCGGGCTTGCCGATGTTCTGGGCGGCACACGCGAGCTGACTGTGCGGGTGGAACACTCGCCGGGGTTCATCATCGGGCTCGACAATGTGGTTGTAGGCGTTGTCCCGCTCGCGAGTTTCTTGGACTACAACTCGACCGCGGGGGCCGATGGCCAGGCCGTGCTGCGCTACGATCGCGGCGGCCTGGGTTTAAACGTGGGTTTGACACCTGCCGCCGGCATTCGGCTGGTGACAATTGATGCCGACTTTGCGGCTGTACCCTGCCAAATAATCGTAACACTGGTTGATACCGCCGGCCACAGCGCCTCGCTGAGCCGGACCGTTGCCTTGGCCGGCATCACCCCGGAACTGAACTTCCCCTTTACCGGCTTTCCGGGCGTCGATGTTCGACGGATATCGAGCATCGCGGTCGAAATCGACCCCAACCGCAACGGCGCGGCAGATCTCAGGCTGGACCGCCTCGAGACTTACGGATCGAGGCCGGTTGCAGCACCGCTAGTGTCGCCGCCGATGCTGGCGGTGCTCGCGCTGGTCTTGTTGCTGTGCGGGCTGCGCCGCCTGGCTTGGGCTTGAACCGCTCAGCACTAGCCCGCCAACACCTTCAGGAACGCAATCAGACCTCTCAGCTCCTCGTCGCTGAGATCGAGTGCGCGCAACTCGCTGGTACCGATCGGGGCGGCCGGCGCGGTGCGGTAGTGGTTGAGCACGTCATCCAGCGTTGCCAGCTGCCCGGCGTGCATGAAGGGCGCGCGGCCGGCCACACCGCGCAGCGACGGCGTCTTGAACGCGCCCACGCGATCTTCGCCGCCGGCAGCCGTGGGCTCCGTGCAATCACCCGCGGCGGCATCACTCCAGCGCCCGCGGCACCCGAACTCATCGGCGAGCAGCAGCGGCCAGCCCTCTGCCCAGCCGCGATCGGGCGGCTTCCCGGCCGCGTCAGCAGGGGGCGGCACGCCGGTGTTGTGCAGCCGGTGATCGGTGAACAGCGCGCTGTTGTGGCAGCGGGCACAGCCGGCTTTGCCTATGAACAACTTCAAGCCGGCGATCTCGTCTCTAGAGAGCACTTCTGGTCCGGCGTGGGCTTCTCTGAGCATCGCCTCAACATAGGTGTCGAACCGGGTGGGCCGGGGCACTAGTGTGCGTTCATAGGCCGCAATCGCCTTGCCGATATTCACGAACACCCGCGTTACCTCATCTTGCTCGCCGGCGCTCAGCTGACCCCAGTCGGCCGTCCAGTCAACCGCCGGCAAGGACCCGAAGATCGGCTCGTAGTCCGCGGCGTAATGGTAGGCGATCGTGCGCGCATAGCCGAAGCGATGACCGCCATGTTCATTTGGGCTTTCGAGCGGTGCCAGCGCCTGCGCCCACAGGCTGTCTTTGCGGCCATCCCAGTAGAAGAGCCGGTTGTAGGCGGCGCCCACCACCGTCGGCGTCCGCCGCCGCGCCAGGCGTACGCCGCGGCCGAGTCGTAATCCGTCCTGAAATCCCAGGCTCGGCCGATGACAGGTGGCGCAAGAAACATAGCCGTTGGTGCTCAGCCGTGAATCGAAGAACAGCTCGCGGCCGAGCACGACCGCGCGCGCGTCGTCGGCCACACGGTTTGAGGGATCGGGCGGCGGCGCCGGCAGGTCGCCCAGCCACAGCGAACGCAGCTGTTCCAGCTCGGGCGCAGACCAAAGCGGTTGGCGGCAGGATGCCAGCACAATCGCCGCCAGCCCCAACCACAACCTCACGCTGCCGACAGCAAGCCCCTTCATGACCCAACTATTTCCCGTAAGCTGCCAGCGGCTTCCAGCCGTCAGTGCCGGGGTCGTAGCTGAGCCGATAGTCCGTCTGTTTGCGTTCGCTGGTCGCAATCAAGTTGAACTCGAACTCCATGCCGCGCACCACCATGACGTTGTTGCGGTCGAAGATGATGCGCCGGGCTTTGTCGTCTCCCGACGCTCCCCAGCCGACCAGCGACACCGCCAGGCGGGCCTTGCCGGTGAAGCGGCCATCGCTTGCCAGGGCGACCGAGCGGACCTCCGATGACCGAGCCGAGCCGAAATACAAGCGCTTGCCCGAAGCCCCGTTGAACACGGCGAGTCCAAAGGCGTCAGTGCGGTCGAATCGCGCTCCGACGGTGCCGGTGCGTAGACCAACTTGATAGATGCGCCCCAGCACTTGCGCTCGCGTCGAACCCGCCACCGACGCTGCGTACAGGCTATGCGTGTCACAATCGTAGGTCAGCCCGAGCACACCATAGGGATTTTCGGGCGACGGCGGAGCGGCCGCAGGCAGCGTGATGAACTCGGCCATGGCCCCGGTGTCGGCATCTACTTTGTAAAGGGTATTCTGCTTAGCGGGCGAGTTGTCGTAGAGGCTCACTCGCGGGGCGGGCGCGACGTAGACGTTGCCGGATCTGTCGGAGGTCAACGGGCCGAGATAGCCGGCCATATCCCAGGTAGGATGCCGGTACACGCGAGCCGGCTGGGCCCCGGCACTGGCCGGCGGGTCGTAAAGGACCAAGCCCTTGGTGTTGCCCAGGGTGTCGAGCACGCTCGATTCAGTGTAACCGAGCGCCTTGGCGAAGGCCGGCACCGTGCGACAATGCATCACTGCACCGAAGGCAAACTCGCCGGGGGCTGAAGGCTGGGGCGAGCGCGCAAAGTACACCGCCACGGCTATCGCGGCCGCCGCCAGCGACAACCCCACAATCCATCGGCGGTGCGCCGCTGCTGGTCTGGCGGCCGCTTCGGCGGTCACTTTGCGCTTTCTTGGCACGGCAATCGTGCTGCGCCCGGAGTCCTCACCAGCTGATCGAGACCGGGAGGCGCCGGGCGGCGGCCCCTTTCTTCTCTAGTGCTCCGCAATCGGCACAAACATCGGCCCGGTGTAACAAGGGTACTCATTGGCAACGTACACGCCGTCGACCAGTGTCGAGTCGGCCCAGCAGTATTCGCGGCCCGGAGTGCTGTCGATCTTTATCTGGGGCACGTACCACAGCACCATCTCGCTTGCGGCGATATCTTCGGGGGGCGTATCGATGAACTTCTCCGGTCCTTGCTGGTAGTCCTCGTTACAGCACGGGCCGATCGTAACCATATCCGAATCGCCTTCATCCTTGTCGCGGTGGTAGCGCGTAACGTAGAGGTAGGCGTTGTCCCCGCGCCCGCCGTCGCCGAACTGCCCCTGCCCCGGCTCGAGGTAGAACCCGCCCCCGTTCTCTGCCCGCAGGCGATACTGGTAGCCGGCGGCGGTGTAGGCACCGTCAGCCTGCAACTGCCACTGTTCGGTGGACCAGTCCTGCCACGCCGCACCATTCCACGCCGCGGCGGTGTACTTACCGGCGAGGGCGATGCGCGTGACCGGCCGATACGTGCCTTGGTCGCCGCAGCCGCGCCCGATGTTGCCGCCCACGATCCGAAAGCGACCGTCATCGTAGAACTCGAAGCGCTGGACGTAGTAGTAGTTGCACGGCGTCGGCCACAGGTGGCTCCAGAACTTCTGCACCAGGGCGAAACCGACGACGGTGCCGTTGCTGCGGAGGTCGGCGACGGTCGGCCCCTGGAACGCCACCACCGCCGCTTGGCTGAACATGGGGCAGCCGATGGCATCGCTGTAGCCGAAGCCGAGGGTGCTCGAATAGCTCACGTGCCAGTCCACCAACTTGGCGCTCTCCAGCACCTTCTTACCGTTATGGCGCACGTTGGAGATGCGCATGCCGTCCGAGCTGGTCAGGATGTAATCGAGAGCCCAGCCGCCATGCGCAAACGGCGTCGCTTTCTCGCAGTACTTGGCCGTTACCACGTCGTTCTGCAAGCTGCGTTCGGTCACGGCATGGCCGCTGGTTTCCCCCAGGTTCGTCCATTGCGTCCCCACCAGCACGCCATCGGTCAGGTCAACGATGGTCCACAGTGCACGGGTTCCGGCTATGAACGTGGGCGCTACGCACAAGTGGCGCGAGCGCTGGCAGCGCGTACCGTTGAGGGCGGTCTTGGTGTTGCCCATCATCGCCATGCTCGCCTCGGGCTTGGCGCCGAGCGCGGCCTCCAGCGCTTCCATCACGTCCGGTGCCTTGGTCGCGATCTCGATGGCCAAGCGTTCGAGGTGGGGCGGGACATCGGGCTGGGTCTCCGGCAAAGTGTGCACCGCCAGCACCAGCCGGCTACCGACGTCGACCATGGCGACGGTGGTGAGGTTGCGGGCGTAGTTGTACAGCTCGACGCGGAAACACGGCGAGGTGGCGCACGGCATCGTTGCCTCGGTCAGATCGCTCTTGCGCACCGGATAGACGCCGAAGATTTCGTTGCGCAGCGGTTGGCCTTGCTCGGACACGTTGGCCAAGAAGCGCGGATCACCGATCGCGAGTCGCTGCGCCAGCGCCGGCGCAGCCGCGAGATCGGCCAGCAGCAGAATCGGCGGGTTTTGCGACAAGGCGGCCTTAAATCGTGCGGCCCGCTCTGCCAGGCCCGGCAGATCAGGTTTGCTGGTGGAAAGCGGCTCGCGCGGGATCACGGCACCCACGGGCGTCGGTGTCGGCGCCGGGAACAAGCTCGGGATGTCGTCGCACGCCGCTGACAGCACCAGCGCGAGCAGAGGCAGAGCACGAAGCCGTTTCATCGTCTTGCGCCTGCCGACACCGGGGAGCTTGGCGATTGCCACCACGTCGAAGGTGTCGCAGGTGAAGGAGCGGGCTTTTCGACGAGCTGTAAGATCAGCCCCGCGGCAGGCCCAGGCCGCGCTCGCTGATGATGTTCTTTTGAATCTGCGAGGTGCCGCCGCCGATGATCAGGCCGAGGGTGAACATGAATTCCCACGGCCAAATGGCGCGATCGACCACGCGCGGCGAGGTGCGCGCGTGCAGCGCATCGCTACCAAGCAGCTCCAAGGCGAGCGCGGCGATGTCGTGATTGAGCTCGGTGCTGACCAGCTTGTTGACCGAAGCTGCGATGCCCGGAAGGCGCCCGCGCACCACTTCGGTGAGCTGGCGATACGAGTGCAGCTTCATGGCCTCGACCCGAATCGCGAGTTCGGCCAGCTTCTGGCGCACCACCGGATCCTCGACCGCCCGCTTCCCATAGCGCTGGCGGTTCTGCGCAATCCGTAGCAGGCCGTTGAACATCAGCTGCGTGCGGGTGGTGGCGCCGAGCATGTTGCGCTCGTGCGCCAGGGTGGAGTTGGCCACCTGCCAGCCCTGGTTCAACTCGCCGACGAGATTCTGGCGTGGGACCCGTACATCTTCGAAGAATACCTCGTTGAAGCCGGGGTCGCCGGTCATCTGAATCAGCGGGCGCACGGTTATGCCGGGCGTCTTCATGTCGATTAGGATGTAAGAAATTCCGCGATGCTTGGGCGCGGCTGGATCGGTGCGCACGAGGCAGAACATCCAGTCGGCGAACTGCGCATTCGAGGTCCATACCTTCTGGCCGTTGACGACGAACTCGTCGCCGGCCAGCTCGGCGCGCGTCTTGAGCGAGGCGAGGTCAGAGCCGGATCCCGGCTCGGAATAGCCCTGACACCAGATCTCCTCCGCACTCAGAATGCGGGGCAGGTAGCGGCGCCTTTGCTCCTCGCTGCCCCACTGAATCAGGGTCGGCCCGACCATCAAGATGCCCATCATGCCGATCAAAGCCGGGGCGCGCGCCAACACCAGCTCTTCATTGACCAAGGTCTGGCTGATGATATCGGCCCCCTGTCCGCCGTACTCCTTGGGCCAGCCCATGGCCACGTAGCCGGCGTCGTAGAGCTTGCGCTGCCAGGCCTTGGCGTCGGCGATCCGTTTGGGGTCGCCCAGCTCGAGTGACTCGCCGCGGCGATCCTTCGGCGGCAGGTTCTTCTTCAACCAGGCGCGTACCTGGCGACGGAAGGCCTCTTGTTCGCGGCTGTAGGAGAGGTCCATGCTTTGTCTCCGTGCTCTCGCTGTGCGGCCGGCCGTTCTAGTTCGCGAAGTCCTTGCGAATGATGGCGAAAGCCTCGTCGGAAGCTTCCAGTGTGCGGCGGATGTCGGCCTCGGAGTGCGCGGCCGACAAGAACCAATTGTGAACCGGGTGGAAGTAGACGCCGCGCTGGATGCACAGCGCCGAGAAGCGGCGGGCGCGCTCGAAGCCGCCCTCGTCGGCGGTGAAAGTCATGAACGGAATCGCCGGCGGTCCGGAGTACGTCAGCCCCAAGCCGTGGGCGCGGGCTTGCTCTTCCAGGCCGCGCTGCAACATGGTGCCGAGCTGGCGCATGCGCTCGATGCCGCCGCTGGCCTTGAGCTCTTTCAAACACGCCAGCGCCGCCGCCATCGGCACGCCCGAGGTGAAATACGAGCCGGTGAAGAACACCTGCTCCGCCGCCGGTTTCAGGAACTCGCGCCCGACACAGGCCGACAGCGGGTAGCCGTTGGCAAGCGCCTTGCAGTACGCGGCCAGATCGGGCCGCACCCCGAAGATCTCGCCCGAGCCGCCGAGATGGAGGCGGAAGCCCGCGCGCACGTCGTCGAGGATCAACACCATCTTCTTTTCGTCACACAGCCGGCGCACGCCCTGGAGAAAACCCTCCACCGGCAGCTCCTGATCGTGGAAGGCTTCGTGACGAAAGGGCGTAACGATGATGCCGGCCACCTGGCCGTCATGCTCGGCGACCACGCGCTGGAGGTCCGCGAGATCGTTGTATGCAAAGGGCACCACGTTGGCGGTGTCGGCGTCGGTGGTGCCGGCGGGAAGCGGCGTGCACCAAGCGTGGGTGCCGTGATAAGCGCCGGCGGCTTTGACGATCTTTGGCCGCCCGGTATGCTCGCGCGCGATCTCTGTCGCCCACGTGCATACGTCGGAGCCGTTCTTGCCAAACGCGGCCCAGTCGGCGAACGGGGTGATCCCCACCAGGTGTTCCGCCAGCTCGACCCACAGCTCGGTGGGGCCGTTGAAGCAGTTGCCCTTGCGCCGCTGCCCCGCCACGGCTTCTTCCACCTTGGGGTGATTGTGCCCGAGCACGATCGGGCCGTACGAGCACATGTAGTCGATGTACTCGTTGCCGTCGACGTCCCAGATGTGCGAGCCGGCGCCGTGGTCGAAGAAGTAGGGATACTCGCCGGGTACCAACATCAGCGGACTCTGGTGGCCATAAATGCCGCCGGGAACCACGCGCAGGGCGCGCTCGAACAAGGATTGGCTCTGGCTGAAATGACGTGGCTGGCTCATGACCTCCTCCGTGGCTGGGCCGGGATGGTAGGCATGCTCGCCGGCCGGAATCAAGGTTGCGCACGGCCGCTGTCAGGCTCCGGGTCGGCTGCACGTTACCCACAGATTTGTCGCACACCCGAAGAGCGCTAAGATCGCCGCGGCGCTTGTACAGCAAGGGTCATCCGGGTACACTGCGCCTGCTGTGATGACACTGCAACTAGCTACCGGCTTCCCGCGCCTGTAAAGGACCCGTGGATTTCCGTTCTCTGCATCTTCCCGAGCCAGTGCTCCGAGGCATCGACGCGATTGGTTTCACCACCTGCACGCCGATTCAGGAGAAGACTCTGCCGCTGGCATTAGCCGGCAAGGACGTCGCCGGCCAGGCCCAGACCGGCACCGGCAAGACCGCCGCCTTTCTCATCACCGCCTTCACGCGCCTGCTCAAGCACCACCGCCAGCGTGAGAAGTCCCATGCCGATGGGGAAAGGCAGCAACCGGCGGGAGCGCCGCGGGCGCTGGTGGTGGCGCCGACTCGCGAGCTGGTGGTCCAAATCCTCCAGGACGCGCAGCAGCTCGGCCAGTTCACCGGCTTGACGATGGCCGCGGTATACGGCGGTGTGGACTACGGCAAGCAGCGCGATGCCGTGCGCGCCGGCTGTGATGTCTTGGTCGGCACCCCGGGCCGGCTCATCGACTACTTCAAGCAGCAGGTCTACTCGCTGCGGCAGATCGAGGTGCTGGTGATCGACGAGGCCGATCGCATGTTCGACATGGGCTTCATCGCCGACTTGCGCTTCCTGCTGCGCCGCTTGCCGCCGTACAACAAACGCCAGTCGATGCTGTTTTCGGCCACCTTGAGTTGGGACGTGATGGAGTTGGCCTACGAGCACATGAACGACCCGGTGAAGCTGGTGGCGACGCCGGAGCAGATCACGGCGGAAAGGGTCGAGCATATCCTCTATCACGTGGCCAAGCGCGAGAAGTTTCCGCTGCTGCTCGGCCTGCTGCGCCACGAACGGCCCGCGCGGACGATGATCTTCGTCAACACCAAGCGTGAAGGCGAATGGTTGGGGCAGCGGCTGAGCGACAATGGCTTCGATGCCCGGGCGATCACCGGTGACATCGCGCAACGCCTGCGGCTGCGCATGATGGAGGAGTTCAAGACCGGCGAGCTGCCGATCCTGGTGGCCACCGACGTGGCCTCGCGCGGCCTGCACATCGAAGGCGTTAGCCACGTGATCAACTACGACCTGCCGCAGGACGCCGAGGATTACGTTCACCGCGTCGGCCGCACCGCGCGCGCCGGGGCCTCGGGCAAAGCCATCAGCTTGGCCTGCGAGGAGTACGTCATGGCGCTCGACGCCATCGAGCAGCTGACCGGATTCAAGCTCCCGTTCACGCATGTCACTGACGAGATGCTGGTAGACCCGGTGCCGCCGCTGCACCAGCATCGGCCGCCGGGAGCACACGTAACTCGTCCGCCACGGCCGGGTGGCCCGCGCGGCCGGCCGCGCGGGCGCGGCGGCAAGCCGGCGCATGGCGGCGGACGCCAACACCTCGGCGCGCGCGGCAATCACCCGTAAGCGGTAAGGAGGCACTATGTTCGGAACCATCAAGAAGATCGTCAGAGACAAAGGCTTCGGCTTCATCACCCCCGACGACAACAGCGACGACGTGTTCTTCCACCGCTCGCGCATGGCCCCAAAGGTGATCTTCGAGGACCTGCGCGAAGGCGAAGAGGTGGAATTCCAACTCAAGCCGGGCGAGAAGGGCCCGCAAGCTTTCAACCTCAAGCCGCGCTGACAACGGCGCGAGCCCTCGACCCGGCGCATCATCGAGTCAACGGCTCAGTACGCTGGTTCTGTGCGCCGGCGTATTCGCTCGGTTCCTCTCCTCCCGGGAGAGAGAGCCGGTTCTGTCGCAGGGGGCAGGGTGAGGGGATTGGATGCTCGACGAAGTCGCCCGATTCGTTGACATGCTAGTGCCGAAGGGCACTCAGTGCCCCTTGCCTCGATGACTCGACGGCGCAACCTCCCGGCGCAACGCGCCGGAGCGCTCACCGCGGCGGCGCCCCCCCAGGCGGCGGCGCGTGCCGTGGCCTGGTCACAGTTGATGGCCTCCGCTCTGTCGGGTGGGCTCATCGGCGCCGGTTTTCTCAACTTCGATCTCTTCCCGTTAGCTTGGGCCGCCTTCGCTCCATTATTGTGGGCGCTCGGCCGCGCCCGGGACCGCCGCGAGGCCCTCGGCAGCGCCGCCGCCGCCGGCGTCGTCACCAACATCCTCGGCTTCTACTGGCTGGTCTACACCATTCATATCTTCGGGGGCTTCCCCTATCCCGTAGCGCTGTTTGTTTTCGGCTGCTTGACCGCCTACTCGTCCCTGCAATTCGTCTTGTTCGCTCTGGCCCTGCGGATCACCGGCTGGGGACCGCTGGGGTTGGCGCCGGCGCTGCTCTGGACGGCACTGGAGTTCCTCTACCCGAATCTCTTTCCGTGGCGCATGGCCAACACGCAGTATCACTTGGTTCCGCTGCTCCAGATCGGCGACATCACCGGTCCGTTCGCTCTGAGCCTGGTGATCGTCTGGGCGAGCGCGGCGCTGGTGCGGCTGGTGACACAGTCAGGGTGGCAGCGAATGGCGCCGTTGGCCGCGGTCGCCGTCAGCGCCGCCGCGCTTTACGCTTACGGTCTGGCTCGCATTCCGGCCATCGAGGCCGCCATGCGGGCGGCGCCCGGCGTGCCGGTGGCCCTGATTCAAGGGAACATCGGCGTCAAGGAAAAGGGCAACCTCAGCTACTTCGACGTCAACCTCGAGCAATACCGCCAGCTGACGGCCAGCGTGCAAGACCGCGTCGCCCTCGCGGCCTGGCCGGAAACGGTCGTGCAGGAGTGGGTACCGGCCGACACCGCGGTGTTGGCGGAAGCCGATCAACCGGTGCCTGGCTTGCGCACCGCCCTGATCTACGGCGGGTTGTCGTTTCGACAGACCGGGCCGCACCAGGCCGAGGAGTTCAACAGCGCGTTTCTGCTCGGCCCTTGGGGGCAGGTGTTGGGGCGATACGACAAGCAGATCCTTATGCCGTTCGGAGAATACCTCCCGGGTGCGTCGTTGTTGCCGTGGATCAAGCAACTGAGCCCGCACAGCGGCGGCTTCACCGCCGGGCGTGAGAGCCGGCTATTCACCGTGCCCGGCCTGGGCCGCGTCGGCCCGCTGATCTGTTTCGAGGATCTGCCTGCCAGCATACCGCGGGCGATGACCCGGGCGGGTGCAGAGCTGCTGCTGGCGATGGCCAACGACGCTTGGTACGGCAACTCCGCCGCGCCTTACGAACATCAAGCCCTCGCCCTGTGGCGCGCCATCGAGACCCGCCGCTACCTGCTGCGGGTCAACAACAGCGGCGTCACCGGCGTGATTGATCCCCTCGGCCGCGTGGTCGAAACGCTGCCGATCTTCACCGCCGGCACCCTCGTCGCCACCGTCCACCCGCTCCAGCTCGTCTCGGTGTATACGCGCATCGGCAACGTATTCGGATGGCTGGTGGTGGGCGTCACCGCCGCTCTGTTGGGCTGGCGCCACCTGTACGGCCACAGCCTCCGAGCTGTCAGTTGAGGCCGGAGACTTTGTAGCGGATTGAACGGATTCGGACCCGGATCTTCAGTTGCTCCAGGGGGCTTCGCAGAATCCGTTGACCGGTGTTCGTCGGCGGTACCTACTTCGACCGCTCCGCTTCCCGGCGTAACCCCTCGCCGGCCGGTTCCAGCTGCAGCGGCACCAGCAAGCGGGCCAGCATGTTCCAATAGGCGATCACCATCGTCAGCTCGACGATCTCCCGCTCGTTGAAGTGCGCGCGTATGCGGGCGAACAGCTCGTCGGGCACCGCCACCGCCCGCGTGACCACCTCGGCATATTCGAGCACCAAACGCTCGCGGTCGTCGTAGTAGGCGTAGGTACGGTAAGCCCCGACGTTGGCGATCTGCTTGTCGCTGAGGCCGGCGACCTTGGCGACGGCCATGCGCTGTCGAAAACCGACGTCGCAATGGGTGAGACGAAATAGCTGCAACACCGCCAGCTCGCACAGCTGGGGATCGAGGCTGAGGCCGTCGCGCAGCGCCTGGCCGAGCGCGCTCACCCCTTGCGGCAGTGCGGGGGAGCGCGCCAGCGCCCGCAGCGCGGCCGTCACCAAGGAGTCGCACATCGTCTGGGCGCCGGTCGCGGCAGGGTCGATCTCGGGCACGCGGGCCATGGCCGCAATATCTAGCAACCGCCGGACGATGAAGCCAACGTGGCCGTAGGCGGCAGCCTCTGCCCGTTGCGGTCGGCGCCTGGCAGTGCCACAAACAGCGGCGATGAAATTGGTCGTGCTTGACGGTTATACGCTCAATCCCGGGGACAACCCGTGGGCTGCGCTGGCGCGGCTGGGTGAGCTCACCGTTTATGATCGGACCGCGCCCGAGCTGACTGTCGAGCGCGCGCGCCCGGCCGAGATCGTGCTCACCAACAAGACGCCGCTGAGCGCCGCCACGCTGGCGCAGTTGCCGGTGTTGCGGTTCATCGGGGTGCTGGCGACGGGCTTCAACGTCGTTGACACCGAGGCCGCACGCGCCCGCGGCATCGCGGTGTCGAATGTTCCCGAGTACGGCACCAACTCCGTGGCGCAGCACGTCTTCGCCTTGGTGCTTGAGCTGTGCCATGGCGTCGGCCGCCACAACGCGGCGGTGCACGCGGGGGAGTGGAGCCGGGCGCGCGACTTCTGCTTTTGGGAAGCGCCGCCGCTCGAATTGGCCGGACTGACCATGGGCATCGCCGGCTTCGGTCGCATCGGCCGGCGTGTCGGTGAACTGGCCCACGCCTTCGGCATGAACGTTATCGCGGCCGGCGGCTCGCGCCGCGACCCTCCAAACTATGAGCCGTTCGCTTGGGTGGAGATGCCGGAGTTATTCGCGCGCGCCGACGTGGTCAGCCTGCACTGCCCGCTGGCCGCCGATAACCACGAGTTCGTCAACCGCGAGTTGCTCGGGCGCATGAAGCCGAGCGCCTTCCTGATCAATACGGCGCGCGGCGGCTTGGTGCACGAGAGCGCGCTGGCCGAAGCGCTCAACGCGGGCAAGTTGGCGGGCGCCGCGGCCGATGTCGTCTCGGTCGAGCCGATCCGCCCCGACAATCCGTTGCTGCACGCCCGCAATTGCCTGATCACTCCTCACCTGGCATGGGGCAGCCTGGCCGCCCGCCGCCGGCTGATGGCAATCACGGTCCAGAACGTGGCCGCTTTCCTTGCCGGCCGGCCGATCAATCTGGTGAACTGAGAGCGGGCTGGCCCCGGCGATCACCATTTTCTTTCCATTCCCTGGTCGCTGGGATAAACCACCGGCGTACCGGCGCTGCTGAGGAAGCAAGCGGGCCTCAAGAAGTAGGAGAATTGCCCGTGCGGTACTTAGTCGTCGTTGAACAAGGTCCCAAGTCGTTCGGCGCGTACGTGCCAGATCTGAGCTGATCTACCAGTCCTCCTGTCGGGCCCACGCCCTGGCCCTCGCTCGGCCTTGCAGACACAGCGGCGCCTTTGATCTACAAGGAGTACATGACTGAACCCGCCGTGAGACGGCGGGCAAGGAGGCCGGGTTGAGCGAACAGGACAAGAGGACGGACGACCGTCCGACGATCGATACCGCCGTCGCCGGCGACGATGCCGTGTGGGTGCAAAAGCGGCGGCTGGCCTACGCCATGCGCGCGGTGATCGAACGTCTGGTTACCACCGAGGCCCCGGAGGCCGAGCTGCGGGTGGCGGCCGAGCGGCTGGAGCAATACGCGGAACGACTGAAGAAGCAGCCCCGCAAGTATGTGATTTGGGGTCACCCGGAGTCGGCGACGGCGGGCAGTACCGGCGGCTTCTTCGATCTCAGCCCGCTCATGGGCCACGCCAACCCGCTGGCGCCGCCGCTGGCGCTGTGGGTCGATGGCTCGGTGGTGCGCGGTAAGGTGACGCTCGGCTGGGCTTACCAGGGGCCGCCCGGGCACGTGCACGGCGGCTTTGTCGCCGCGCTGTTCGATGAGACCCTCGGGCTCACCCAATCGCTGTCGGGACAGCCCGGCATGACCGGCACGCTGACCATCCGCTATCGCCGCCCGACTCCGCTGTTCACCGAGCTGCGCCTCGAAAGCACGGTGCAGCGGGTCGAGGGCCGCAAGATCTTCACCGAAGCGCGCATGTACGCCGGCGAGGTGTTGACCGCGGAGGCCGATGGCCTGTTCATCTCGGTCGATTTGTCGACCATGCAAAAGCTGGTTGCGGCCACGCACGTGCCGCATGACGAGTGAGCGCGCGAGGCTGCTACAGTACCGGCATGTCCACTGAGTTTACGACCGCACCGGCAATCGTGCTGGCGAGCCCGCGGGGTTTTTGCGCCGGGGTGTCGTACGCGATTGAGATCGTCAACCTCGTACTCGACCGCTACGGCCCGCCGGTGTACGTGCGTCACGAGATCGTGCACAACCGCCACGTGGTCGAGCAGCTGCGCGCCAAGGGGGCTTGCTTTGTCGAGGATCTCGCCGGCGTGCCCGCGGGCAGCCTGCTGATTTTCAGCGCCCACGGCGTCTCTCCGGCGGTGCGCGAGCAAGCCTGCAGCGGCGGTCTGCGGGTAATTGATGCCACCTGCCCACTCGTGACAAAAGTTCACTTGCAGGCGCTGAAGTATGCCCGCGAGGGTTACGAGATTCTGTTGATCGGGCACCGCGGCCACGTCGAGGTCGAAGGCACCCTCGGCCACGCCCCCGAGCGCATGTATCTGGTCGAGACGGTGGCGGACGTTGCCAGCGTACCGGTGCGCCAGCACGAGCGGGTGGCGGTGGTGACGCAGACGACGCTGTCGGTGGACGACACCCGCGCTATCGTCGAGGCGATCAAGCAGCGCTTCCCGGCCGTTTGCACGCCGCCGAAGGACGATATCTGCTATGCCACCCAGAACCGGCAAACGGCGGTGAAAGCGCTGGCGCGGCTGACCGACCTGGTGCTGGTGTTGGGCTCGCCGACTTCGAGCAACGCCAACCGGCTGGTCGAGGTAGCCCGGCAGGCGGGAACCAGCGCACGCCTGATCGAGGATGCCGCCGGCATCGAGCCCTGGTGGCTGCAAGGGGTACGTGCGGTCGGCCTCAGCGCCGGCGCCTCGACGCCCGAGCCGCTGGTGGCGGCAACGATTGCGCGCCTGCAAGCCTTGGGGTGCGGCGCGGTACGCGACTTGACCACGGCGCAGGAGAACGTCACCTTCCCGTTACCGCGCGAGCTGCGCGATCACGGCGCCAACTCGCCGGCCGGATAGAAGCTCGGCGGCGGTGCGCCGCGTTCAGAACTCGACCAAGAACCCCTCGGTCTCTTCGCTCTCGGCTTCGGTTACCAGCACGCGGGCGCGGGTGTAGTGGTCCGCGGGGTAGAAAAGGTAGCCCTGCGCTGACGAGTCGCGGCCCATCTCGGTGGTGGTTAACAGCTTGGCCTCGATCTGCGGAGGCAAGGCCGCGAGGTCGCTGCCGGGCTGGCCGGGTACCATGGCCGCCGCCGCTTGTCGCAGCCGCTCCATTACCGCGGCTACGCTCAGCGGGTGCACGCGCTGGTTGTCGGCGCGCACCATCACGATTTCCTGGGGCTCGAGTTGGTAACGGCGCTCGCTGCGGTTGTTGATCACGACCCGTATCGGCAGAACTCCGGCAGCGCCGAAGTCGGCGGCGAATTCCATGCGCGACTCGTATCCCGGCATCGGCGTAATCAGGACCTCGAAGCCCTGCTGCTTGCGTTTTGCCAGGGGCAAAGCCGCCTGTTGCTGCGCCACGGCGGCGTGCGCCTGGCGCTGGCTCACCAGGCCGGTGAAGGCGAGGTAGAAGCCGCGCTTGAAGTCGAGTTGTCCAAGCAACTTGCCGTCCTCGCTGGCCGCGATCGTCGGCCCGGTGGCGGCACAGCTCAGCGCCACCGTCACGCTCTTCGCGCCGTCGTCGCGTGCGCCCTTGATGAACCCCTGCCCACCCGCGGCCGCGGGTGAAAACGCCGTGATGGTGTAGCCCATCGCCTTGAGCGTGTCGTGGGCGCAGCGATTGGCCTCCTCGCACGAGAGCGCTTGATCCCGCAACTCGAACTGGCGCACCGGCGGGGTGCATGCCGCCAGCAGTAGGACCGCGATCAGCAAGGTGTGAGGCGTGAGGTGGGGCAAGGTTCGCACGGCTAGGCTCCGTCGCGCTCAGAATTCGATAGCGAAGCCCTCAGGCTCATCGCCTTCGATGTCGATGAGGACGATCTTGGCCCGGCGATAGGCCGCGGCCTGGAAGTAGAGATAACCGCTCAGCGAGCCCCCGGCGGGGACATCGCCGTCAGCCACCGCGGCCTTCGTCATCGCCGCTTCCGCTTCGGCGCGTCCGGGCTGCGCCAGCGGCTTGGCGGCCGCCGCCGGCGACAGCGGCCGTACCCGCACACCCTGCTCCGTGATCAGCTCGACTTCAGCTTGCCGAAAACGGTAGTGGCGCGGGCTGCGGTTGATGATCTCGATCTTCACCGGGGTGATCCCTGCCGCCGGCAGATCAAAACCGAAAGTGAGTTGCGCTGCACCACTGCGGATGGGCTCGACACTAAGTGCCAGCGCCGGCGGGGGCTCGTCGCTCACGCGCGGCTGGATCAGCTTGCGCTCCACCTTCTCCTGCAAGGCCTCGGTGAACCTTTGGCCGAATGTCAACTGAGTACTGACACCTTCGTCGCTGACCGCGTCGAACTGCGAGCCGGTGTCGGAGCAGGTGATGGTGACGGCGACGCTGCCTTGTGAGCCCGCTTGCGGCGCCGCGGGCACCCACCCCGTCTCACGCACTCCGACGACTTTGCCGGGAGCGCCGGGCTTGGCCGGCTCCACGCTGGTGACCGAGTAACCCATCTTGGCGAGCGCGGCGCGGGCGGCGCGGGTGGCTTGGGCGCAAGCCAGTTGCGGTTGGCTCACCCGCACCGGGCGGCGCACGGCGCACCCGCTCGCTACCGCGCACAGCCCGATGACCAGTACGATCATCGCCGCGCGCCGGTGTGCCGCGGAGCTGGCGAGCATTCCTTCCATCAGCCGTATTCAACCACGACGGGGGCGGCGATTTCAAAGCATTCGGGGCCAACGGCTGCCTGCGCCCCCGACTGGCGCTGGTGCACGCCCCAAGCTATCGTCCGCGGCGCACGGAGGCCGCCATGGCACAGGCACTGATCGGACCGACATCGCACTACTTCTATTCGCAGCGGCTTAAGCTGCACTACGTCGACTGGGGCAATCACCGCCGGCCACCGTTGCTGCTCATCCACGGCGGCCGCGATCACGCGCGCAACTGGGATTGGGTGGCGCAGGAGCTGCGCCACGACTATCACCTGATCGCCCCCGACTTACGCGGCCACGGCGACTCCCAGTGGTCAGTCGGCGGCAGCTACGCCATGGTCGATTACACCCTCGATGTGGCGCAGCTGCTCGACGCCCTCGGCCTGTTTCCCATCACCATCATCGGCCATTCGCTCGGCGGCGCGATCGCCTTGCAGTATACCGGCACCTATCCGGAGCGGGTAGGCAAGGTGGTGGCGATCGAAGGGCTCGGGCCGCCACCGGGCCTCATCCGCCCGCGGCCCGCACCCGCGCGCATGCTCGAATGGATCGCCGAAATGCAAGCGCTCGCCCGCCGCCATCCGCATCGCTACAAGAGCCTCGACGAGGCGATCGAGCGCATGCGCGAAGCCAACCCGCACCTCTCGGCTGAGCAGGCCCGCCATCTCACCATCCACGGCAGCTACCGCGACGAAGACGGTACCTACCTGTGGAAGTTCGACAACTACGTGCGCGCCGCCTCGCCCTATCTGTTCAACATGGACGACGCCGTCGAGTTGTGGGGCCAGATCACCTGCCCGGTGCTGTTGGTGCGCGGCACCGAGTCGTGGGCCTCCGATCCCGACCAGGATGGCCGCGCGAAGTCGTTCAAGGACTATCGCGCCGTCAACATCGAGCGCGCCGGCCATTGGGTGCACCACGATCAGCTCGACGTGTTCCTGAAACACGTACGCGAATTCCTCGCGGCGCCGTGAGTCGGGCCAAGGGCGGCCGCGGGTTGGCACTGGCGGTGGCTTGGCGCACCACTGCCAGCAGCGCCACCGCCCGCGGCATGCCCGAGGCGGGGCCTCAGCAACTACGCCTTGTAACGGTCCCAGTTGGTCTTGATGTAGTTAGCGGCGACGTAGGACCAGGCCATGATGGTCAGCGACGGGTCGACGCTGAGCGGGCCGGGAAAGGCGCTGCCGTCGCATACGAACAGGCGCTTGAGATGATGGCACTCGTGGTTTGAATCGATCACCGAGAACAGCGGGTCGCGCCCCATGCGGGCGGCTCCGGCCGGGTGCGGCGCCGCGAACATCATCGAGCCGGCACGGATGTCGACGCGGTCAAGCGCGGCGATCTGCTTCTCGTCTTTGACGCGGGTGCCGAGGCGGTCGGGCACGATCACTTCCTTGGCGCCGCTGGCCAACAACAGCAGCGCCTGCTTCTTGAAGGCGTCGCGAATCTTCAACTCATCGAGACCGCGGATTTCGTAGTGGTAGCGTGGGCGGTGTTGGCGATCGAGGGTGATGCGGCCGGGGTTCTCGTCGTCGATCCAGGCGATGCAGCTGCCGATGCGCGGCGCCTGTTCCATCAGCGCGCGGTGTTCGAGGCCCAAGCCGGGCAGCACCGCGGCCAGCAGCGCCGGCTGCAGTTGGTTGGGGTGCAGCAGGTAGCCGCCTTCGAGGTAACGCCTGCCGTCCATGCGTTGGAGCCGGAAGCGCATCGTGCCGGTGGCGGCCGGGATGTTGCGCCACATGACGATGTCCTTGTCGTAGAGCGCGAACAGCATCGGGCACGGGTTGCCGAAGAGTTGCTTGCCGACGGCGGGACCGCCGAGCCGGTTCCGCAACAAGATGACGGCCGAATTGAAGCCACCGGCGGCCAGCACCACCACCTTTGAGCGCAAGTGCAGGCGGTACGGCCCGGGCCGATTGCGGCGGCGATCGAGAAAGACCGCGCTCAGGCCGGTGGCCTGGCCGCCGGCGGTGAGGATGTGCTCGACCCGGCAGTCGGCGAAGAGCTTGGCGCCGCCGGCAAGAGCCGCGGGGATGTGGGTCACCAGCTGTGACTGCTTGGCGTTGTAAGCGCAGCCCTGCATACAGTAGCCACTGCGCATGCAGCCGCGCCGCGCCTGGTGGACGGGCTCGACCTCCCACCCCAGCCGCCGCGCGCCTTGGTCGAAGGTCAGGTTCATCGTGTTGTAGAGGTCGGGGGTGGCGGGATGGATATTGAGGTCGTGTTCGATGCGGTCGAAGTACGGCGCCAACTCCTCGTGCGAATGACCCTCGACGCCCAAGCCGGCGAAGCGCTCGCAGCGGTCGCGCGGCGTGCGCCAGCTGTCGGCCCAGTAATGGACGCTGGCGCCGCCGACGCAGTTGCCGTACTGGAGCGTAATCTGACCGTTGCTGGTGGTGGTGAACCCGCGCCCGCCGTCGAGGCGGATCAGCATGTCGTCTTCGCGCTGATCGAAGTCGCCGTGTCTGGCGCTGTAGTAACCGCCTTGTTCGACCATCGCCACCGACAAGCCCGCGGCGGCCAGCTCCTTGGCCACCGTGGCGCCACCGCAGCCGGAGCCGACGACGGCGACGTCGACGGTTTCGCTGATGTCGTGTTTGACCTCGTTGCCCTGAACAATCATCACGCGCTCTCCACGAGGTTGTGGGCCTCGGGCAACTTGCGATCCATTGTTGGCCCGGCATAACCGATCTGCCGCCAAGTGCGCTCGTCGGTGTAGTGGAAGAACTGCGCCATGAAGCGCAGGCCGTTCACCGGATCACGCCTGATGCTGATATCGGAGCGCGACATCGCGACTAGAAAGGTTTCCCGGGCAGCCGGCGCCAGGCGGCTGAAGCGCCGCCAGTAGCCGCTGGCCAGCGGCAGGTACTCGATCAGCAAGAGCGCGTTCTTGACATCTGCGAGCACAGCCGAGTCGGGGTGGAAGGTCAACTCTTTGTCGACGCGTTTGGCGATGGCCGTGTCAGCCGCCGTCGGCGTGCCCGGCTTGGCGCTGACGGCGGTCGCACAGAACGCGCTGAGGATGGCGAACTCTCTCAGCGTCAGTGCCATCGGACGGTAATCAGCGAGCAACTCCAACTCCGCCGCCGAGCAGCCCGACATGGCGATGGCTCCGGCGGTCGAGAGCGCGAGCGTGGTTGCGGCGCTCAGTCTGAGAAAGCCGCGGCGATCGATCGGGCCGCCCGCTACGCAGGCGCCGTCGATTGCCGCGGCGTGTAACTCGTCGTCGGCTTCCCGGGGGGCGATCATAGTGGCCTCCAGCTACCCCGCGATCGCCACGGCGTCAATGCGTGGAGCAGCCCCAGGCCAACGGCCAGCAGCCCGACCTGTTCGCTGACTTCAACGGCGGCCCGCCTGCTCCGCCTGCAGCCGTACGCGACGCGGCCCTCGGCAATGCGTTCCCGGCATTCTTGCCCTACGCAGCGGTTTCAGTTAAGTAGCTCGGCGTCAACCTGCCCGTGGGGCTGTAGCTCAGTTGGGAGAGCGCCTGAATGGCATTCAGGAGGTCGACGGTTCGACTCCGTTCAGCTCCATTTCTCACCTCTCGTTGATCACGCCTTCACTGCGAAGCCTGCTGCGGCAGCAACTCCAGCAACTGCGCCAGCCGGCAAATTCGCGGGCAGTCGAGGCGGCCGGGGTAGCGGTCGAGCGGGTCCATCAACACGGCACGCAAGCCCGCGCGGCGGGCGCCGGCAATGTCGATGCCGTAGACGTCACCAACGTAGAGTGCCGCCTCAGCCCTCACGCCGATGCGCTCGAGCGCCAGCTTGAAGATCGCCGGGTCGGGTTTCTCCAGCCCAACCACGTGGGAGTCGATCACCGCGGCGAAGTGGGCGCGCAGGCCGTAGCGCTCGAGATCGGCTTCAATGCGGCCGTCGCTGTTGGAGATCACCGCCAGCGTGAAGCCGCGAGCCCGCAGCGCCGCCAGCACCTGCGCGGTGTCGGGTTCGACCACACGCCACAGGCAGCTGGCCTGGTTGTGCGCGCGCAACGCTGCGAGAATCGGCTTCGCCTGTGCGCTCGCAATGCCGAGGCAGTGAAGAACCGTGGCGAAGTACGACGGTCGCGCGGCTTCTTCATCCGGCCAGAGCAAACCCTCGATGCTGCCGGGCGGCGCCATCTCGGGAGCCAGTTGGCGATCGATGGCCGCCTTGGCCCCGTACTCAGCAAGGCGCAGGTCCTCGGGGCTCACCCGCTGCCCGTGCTCGGCCAAGACCTCGGCGATGAAGGCGTAATCGAGGTGCGCCAGCGTATTGCCGGCGTCGAACAAGACGGCGCCAATGCCTTCGATCTTCATCGCCACACTCGGCCGCAGGCGAGCAGGAGCGCGAGTGGGAGCAGCAGCAACCACGCCGGTGCTCGGCTATCCGCCGGCACCAGCGCGCAGCTGTTGCTGCCCGCGGGCACGGTGCCGTCACCGTCGCTCCCGTAGATCGCGCGCGCACCGGCAACGTCATCCGCCTGCGGGCTTGCCAGCCGGGGCTCCTCGAGCAGCGTGACCCGGCGCATCAGCGTGCCGTTGCCGGAGTCGCCGCAAGCGTCGGAATGATCCAAGCCCAGGACGTGCCCGAGCTCGTGCATGGCGATCTGCCGAAACAGCGCGGGCTCGGCCAAGTCGGCAGCGGAGCTACGGAAGGTGACGTCGGCATCGATGAATTCGCCGGCCGTGTTGTGGCGGTACATGGTGATGCTCACCGCATCGCCGTAGCCGGCGCCGCCGCAGGTCTGCTGGGAGAATCCCATCGCGGTCACGCCGTCGGTCGGATCACAGAAGTCGCCGGAGCCGTGCTCGAAGTGAAAGTTGCCGATCGCCGCATTCCAGCGATTGATCGCTTCGGTGGCATACGAGCCGAACTGCGGCGGATCGAGGGCGCCGACATCGACGGCCACGGCATGCTCGCGCCAGAACAGATTCTGCGCGTTGCCGCAGGGATTGCCGTCGACGCGCAGCAGCTCGAACGCCCCCGCCGGGCTTGCCGCTAGTGCCAGATAGATGATCGCCAGCGCACGCTTCATTGGTTGGCCTCCCGCTGCCGCAGGCGCTGGCGGAGGGCATCGAGAAAGCCGCGCAGCGGCGTGGCACCGACCCCTTGCACCTCGCTGCTCAGCAGCCGGCTGCCATCGGCAAGCGCACCAACGAATTCGTACGATGGCCGGAGGACGGCCGCGGCCTCACCCTCTCCCTGCACGCGGAAGTAGCCTTGGTGAAAACCGACCAACGGGCTGGCGAAGTGACCATCGCGGGCAAAGATCACCCCGTGTTCACCGCGGGCGAACCGCGGCACCCCCTGCACCCGCTCGACCAAGTCGCCGATCTGCCCGCCGGCGAACCGCAGGCTGATGAATGCTGAGTCGGCGCCATAGAGCGGCTCGATGGTCTCGAAAGTGACGACCGTTTCAATGTGGCGCCGGGCCGCATCGGTCCACTGCGGCTCGATGGCAACCACCTTGCCGGTGAATACGTGGTCCGCCTCGGCACAGAGGCTGTCGAGATTCTTCTCCATCACGGTGGTTGCCCGCACGGGCGGGGCGGCGAGAAACCACAGCGCCAGACCAAGGTAAAGACAATCGGCTCGATTCATCGCCCAGACTATTAGCAGGCGCAACGATCTTGAACCATGAGGGCCCAGCGGCGGGCTGAAAGAGCCGGTGGGCGCCGAGTTACGGTGCGCACCGAGTTCATAGCACTCCGCGCCGGGTGCTCGTCTCGAATTGACTCGCTGGCGGAATGGATGAATGAATCACCGCGCGCATGCCGGCCACCACGATCACCAACGTTTCGCCGACGCCAGCCGATCGGCTCTACCGTGTCGCAGCGCGGGCGGCGTTCGGGTTGGCGTGGGTGGTAGCCCGCGGGTTGGGGGCGACGCCGCAGGCGCTGCGCGCTCGTACCGGCAGGTTGCCGCCGGCAACGCCGCCCTTGCTGTGGCTGCACGGGGCTTCGGCCGGAGAGATGGCGGCGGCGATCGGGCTCAGCGCCGCCTTGCGGGCGCACGGGCATCGCTTCACGGCGGCGTACACGGCGGCCAACGCTGCGGGTGTTGAGTTCGTGCAGCGGCGCGGCGGCACGCAGGCGGTGGCGGCGCTGGCGCCGTGGGATCACCCGCGCTGGGTGGCGCGCGCCTTCGATCACTGGCAGCCGCGCCTGCTGCTGTTGGTCGAAACCGAGCTGTGGCCCACTCTGATTCTGGAAGCGGCCCGGCGCCGGCTGCCGGTGTTCTGCGTCAGCGCCAGGATCTACCCGCGCGACGCCGGCCGCTACCGGCTGATCCGCGCCCTGACGGCGCCCATGCTGCAACGGCTGACCGGCGTGCTCGCCCAAGACGACACCGAGCGGGAACGATTCGTGGCGCTCGGCATGCCCCCGGAGTGCTGCACCGTTGCTGGCAATCTGAAGTACTTGGCCGCCACGGGTGCCAGCCGCTCGCATGGGCCTTTGCCGGCGACTGCCGCTTGGCGCCGCGAGCTGCACCTGGTCGAGGGCGAGCGCGTCGTTGTCTGTGGCAGCATTCACAC
Organism: Deltaproteobacteria bacterium; assembly: GCA_016210005.1. Taxonomy (NCBI): domain Bacteria; kingdom Pseudomonadati; phylum Myxococcota; class Myxococcia; species Deltaproteobacteria bacterium. Next base: position 35,146 of record JACQVA010000194.1, read on the forward strand.
CGACGAGTTGCGGGCCGTGTTTGCCGCCCTCGATCAGCTGCCCCTGGACGCACTGCGTGTGATCATCGCGCCGCGACACCTGACGGCGACGGTGATGATTACCCGGCTGGCGCAGCGGCGGGGCTGGCGGCTACACCGGCGCTCGGCCGGCTCGGTGCCGCCGGGTTGGCAGCTGTTGGTGTTGGATCGCGTGGGCGAGTTGGCGGAAGCCTACGCGGTCGCCTCCCTGGCGGTAGTCGGCGGCGGGTTCGGCGCTCATGGCGGGCACAACCCGTTCGAGCCGCTGCTGGCAGGAGCGCCGGTGATCTTCGGGCCGCACTTCGACCACTTTGCCGGCGAGGCCCGGGCCTTGGCCGCGGTCGAGCCCACGGCGCAAGTCGATGGCCCGCTTCAGCTCGGCCAGCGGCTGTTGCAGTGGTGGAGTGACCCGCGGCGCTGCGCGCGCGTGCTCGCGCGGCAGCGCAGCGCGCTTCCGGACGGGGCAGCCATTGCGCGGCGGTATGTCAATGCGCTATCGCCGTGGCTCGAAAGAGGCGGGGTGTGAGCAGCGGCGGGCGACAGTGCACGATTTGTTTGGTTGCCGGCGACGTTTCCGGGGATGACAACGCGGGACATCTGGCGGCGGCCATCCGCCAACTGGCTCCGGCGGTGCGCCTGGTGGGGGCGGGCGGGAGCGCCATGCGCGCGGCCGGCGTCGAAATTGCCGTCGAGACCACCGACCTATCCGCCGTCGGCGTGTTGGATTCCGTACGCATGCTGCCCCAGCTGGTGGCCCGCTTTCGGCGCTGGCAGCGGTTGGTGCGCAGCGCGCGACCGGATTTGGTGGTGCTGGTGGACAGCGAAACGGTGAACGCGCCGGCGGCGCTGTGGCTGTACCGGCGGCGGGTGCCGGTGGCGTTCTTCTTCCCGCCCCAGGTCTGGCTCTGGGGACGGTGGCGGTTACCGGCGATTGTGCCGCTGGCGCGCCGCGTGATCTCGGCCTTTCAACCGGAAGCGGCGCTCTACGCGCAAGCCGGCGCCGACACGGTCTGGGTCGGGCATCCGCTGCGCGAGCTGGTGCAGGTGAGCGAAGACGCGCCCGCGGCGCTGGGTGCGCTCGGACTCGACCCGTCCCGGCCGCTGGTGGCGTTGATGCCGGGCAGTCGCACCAACGAGGTGCGGCGGCTGGCGCCGGCGATTTTGGGCGCTGCCCGGATCTTGCAGGCGCGCGATCCGGCGCTGCAGTTCGCTTTGCCGCTGGCCAGCGATGCACTGCGGGCCGAGGTCGAGCGGCAGGTGGCCGCCAGCGGCGTGCGCGGAGTGGTGCTCTACCGCCCGCAATCGTACGCGGTGCTCAGTCAGGCGCGGGTGGTGTTGCAGTGCTCGGGCACCGCCACCCTGGAGGCAGCGCTGCTCGGCATTCCGGCGGTGATTGTCTATCGCTGCATCGCGATCGAGTACCTGGTGGGCCGGTATCTGCTGATCGATGCACCGTTCATTGGCATGCCTAACATTCTGTTGGGCGAGATGGTGCAGCCAGAGTTTTTCCACCGGCACGCCGACGCCGAGCACATCGCGGCCGAGGCCTGGTCGCTGCTCACCGACGAGTGCCGCCGCCAGCGCGTGCGCGCGCAGCTCGCCGGCATTGCCGGCCTGCTCGGACCGCCGGGGGCATTTGCGCGCGCGGCGCAGGCGGTGGTGGGGTTGTTGCCGCCGGCGGCCGAGCTGATGCCAGTGCCCGCGCCCGGCAACGGCGATGACTGCGGGCGCCGTGCCCAGGCCCGCTGACGGCGTGGCCCGCGCCGTGCGGCCTGCGATGGGCTTCCCGCGGCGCTTGTGGCATATCGCCTGTAGCCCGCCGTCAAGCGACCCGTGCAGCGATGTTTCGACTCAAGCACCTGCAGATCGACACCCTCGGCGAGCACGTTGTGTTCATTCACGAGAGCGCCGGCGCCTGCATCGCGTGGGGCGGCGCGCTCGACTTGGCCCCGGCCGACGACATCTTGATCACGGTCGAGCGCCCGATGGAGATCGACACGGAGGTACAATTGGTGGCCTCGATCTTGTCGAAGAAGAAGACCGCGGGGGCCACGCACGCTTTGATCGACATTCCGGTCGGCCGCACGGCAAAGATGCGCTCGCACGGCGGCGCGGAGCGGCTGGCCAACCTGTTCCGCGCCGTCGCCAAGGAAGTCGAGCTGCTCATCGACGTGGTAGTGACCGAGGCCAGCGGCCCGATCGGCTGGGGCATCGGGCCGCAGCTGGAAGCGTTCGACGTGCTGGCGGTGTTACGGCGTGAGCCGGGCGCGCCGCAAGATCTGCGCGAGAAGTCCCTCTACCTGGCGGCCCGCATTCTCGAACTGGTGGGCGCTGTGGCCCCTGCCGCCGGCTATCGCGCCGCCCAGCAGACGCTCGACTCCGGCGCGGCCGAGCGTGCCTTCACCCGCATCATCGCCGCACAAGGGGAGCGCGCGCCGGTGCCCGCGGCGCCCTACAGGCACGTGGTCGAGGCCCCCGCCGACGGCCGCATTCACGAAATCGACTGCTGGGAGATCGCCCGTGTTGCCAAACGCGCCGGCGCGCCGGCTCACGCTGCCGCCGGCGTACGGCTACTGCACACGGTGGGGGACATCGTCGAGCGCGGCGAGCCGGTGTTCGAGATTCACGCGCAGAGCGCCGCGCAACTCGAATTCGGCCGGGCTTACGCCGCCGCTCACCCCGACATCGTGCGCTTCGGGTTCTGAGGCCGGCCGCCGCCGTTGGTGATCTACGCCATCGCCCCGCCAGTTATGACGCGCGCAGGGTATCGCTCGCTGCTGAGCACCACGGCCTTGCTGCTGGCGCCCGCGGCCTGGGCGGCGCTGCACGGGCCGGTGACGGGCACGGCCGACCCGAACGAGCCGGGCGTGGTGTCGGCCGCCGCCGCAGTGCCGGCGCAGCCGGTCGTGGTACCGCGTATGCCCGGGCCCCGGCGCAACCACGCGCTCGGCGCCGCTGCCGGGCGCTCCACGCTTGCGCCACCGCTGTCACCACTCCAGAGCGCCCCGATTCTCGCCGGCGACTTTGCCGGCATCCCCTTCACCTCCTTCTTCCCGCCCGACCCCAGCCTCGCCGTCGGACCCGATGATCTGGTGGCGGTAGTCAACGGGGCGATCGCGCTGTTCACCCGGAGCGGCGCCAATCCCTGGCAGCGCTCGCTCAACAACTTCTTCAACGGCTCACAGTCGAGCAGCTTCGTCTATGATCCCAAAGTCATCTTCGACCCCCATTCCGGCCGCTTCTTCGTGGCGGCAATCGACGGCCAGAACAGCCCGAACTCGTGGCTGCGCCTGGCGGTGTCGAAGTCGAGTGCCCCGAGCAATCTAAGCGTGTCGCCGAGCGCAACCAGCCAGTGGTGGGGATACAACATTGATGCCGATCGCGACGGCGGGGCGCAGATCAATAACAACTGGGCCGATTTTCCCGGGGTCGGTGTCGATCAGTACAACCTCTACATCACGGCCAACATGTTCGACAACGACGGCGGCTTTCACTACGTCAAGGTTTGGGTGATCGCCAAGGCCGCGCTGTTGAATGGCGGACCGCCTACGGTCTTCGAGTTTGGGGCGCCGCCGGCGCCGGCGCTGGGCAATCCGGAGACGGGCGAGCCGGACTTCACCATCACGCCCGCGCTCAACTTCGACTCCGGCAGCGAGCACATGCTCTCGACCAACGAACTAGCCGGTGGCGATGGTTTCCTCACGCTGTGGACGGTCAACGACCCCGGCGGCACACCGCTGCTGGCGAGCGCCAACCTAACGGTGGCGGCGTGGAACGGCTTTACCGTGCCGCCGTGCGCACAGGCGGGCGGCGGCACACCGCTCGATGCCGGCGACACGCGCGTGCTCAATGCGGTCGAACGTGACGGCAGCCTGTGGGCGACCCACACCCAGCCGAGCGCCGACGGTTTGCGCGCCGAGGTCCGCTGGTACGAGATCGACGTCGCCGGGCCGACGCTGCGGCAATCCGGCCTGGTGTCCGATGCCACTCGTTGTTACTTCTATCCGGCGATCATGCCCGACGCGCAGGGCAATGCCGGCTTGGTCATGAGCGGGGTCGATGAAGCTATCTTCGGCTCAGTCTTCTACACCGGCCGCTTGGCTGCCGATGCCGCCGGCACGATGCCGCCCGTGGCCACGCTGCGCGCCGGCCTCTCCAGCTACGTCAGAACCGACGCGGCGGGATTCAATCGCTGGGGCGACTACGGCGGTATTGCCGCCGACCCCGCCGGCGGCGAGCTCTGGATATTCCACGAATATGCCTCGCACGCGCCCGACCTATGGGACACCTGGCTTGGCCGATTGCAGTTCCCCACACCCGCGCCGTCCCCGACCAGTACGGTGGCGCCAACTGCCGGCGCCAGCGTAACCCCGGAGCCGACACCGGCAGCGACAGCCACCGCAAGTGATACGCCGCTGGCGACTTCGACATATACGGCCAGCCCTACCGCCACCGACACCGCAACGCCGATGGACACTGCGGCTCCCGTTTTCAGCCCGACGTTCACTCCGACAACCGCGCCGCTCGGCCCTCGTGGCGATGCCAACTGCGACCTGCGGGTTTCAGCCGCCGATGTCTCGGCCGTGGTCCTGCGGCTAACCGGCGTGGAGGTCGCCAGCTGCGCGCAAGCCGATGTTGACGGCAACGGTCAGGTAACAGCGGCCGACATTGCCGCCGTGATCGAGCGCATCTTCACGGCCGCCGTACTCTAGCCGGCCTTGGCGAACCGCTGCATTGCGGGGTATAAGCGCATCGCGGTTTTGGCCATGAAGCGCCCGAGGAACATCGCTGATGCCTGACATGCCGTTGCTGCTTCTGCGCGTTGCCGGCGTGGTGGTTGGTCTGGCCGGTCTGTGGCTGACCTATCGGCTACGGTTTCGCGCGCGCCGGCTGGCGAACTCGGAGTGGCTGCTGGGTACATTGCTGGCCTTCGCGCTGGTCGTCTGCGGCTTGGTGCCGAACGCCTTCGACTTCCTGCTCGGCCTATTCGCCTTTCGCAAGGGCGGCGGGCAGCGGCTGATCGGCTTGTTGATCTTCTCGAATCTGCTCTCGTACGTGCTGATCTACCTCGCGTTGACTCGCAGCAATCGGGCCGAGGAGGTGATTGACCGGGTTGTCCGGGAGCTGGCCAAGCGGCAGTACCGCGAGAGCCGCGACGCTGACGACGCCCAGCTGTACATCGTCATCCCGGCCTTCAACGAGGCCGCCAACATCGGCGCGGTGTTGGCCGGCGTCCCGCCGCTGGTTTGCGGGTTGCGCACCAAGCCCATTGTCGTCGTTGACGGCGCCACTGACGACACCGCAACCGTGGTGCGGCAGTGCAGCAGCGAGCCGGTGTGCTACCTCGTCAATCGCGGCGGGGGCTCGGCACTGAAGGCGGGCTACGATCTGGCCATCGAGAACGGGGGGGATATCGTCGTCACGCTAGATGCCGACGGCCAGCATCGGCCCGACGAGATTTCCCGATTGGTGCAGCCGATCGTCGATGGCCGCGCCGATCTAGTCAACGGCTCGCGGCTGCTCGGGCGCTACCAGGTCGAGCGCTGGAGCCGGGCTACCGGCTTGGTGTTGTTCAATTGGCTCATCAGCCTGCTCACGCTCACCCGCATCACCGATTGTTCCAGCGGTTTTCGCGCGATTCGCACCGCCGAGCTGGCCAAGTTAGAGTTACGCCAGCCGCAGTTCCACACCTCCGAGCTGTTGATCGAGGCGCTGCGCAAAGGGCTGCGAGTGACGGAAGTACCGATCAGCGGCGAGCGCCGGCGAAGCGGCGAAAGCAAGAAGCCCGCGTCGTGGCGTTACGGCTGGGGGTTTGCCCGCGCGATCGTGTCGACGTGGTTGCGCTAGCAGCGGCCGAGGTCCGGCCGGCGTGGCGGGCCGGGGCGATGGCTTTGGCGCTGGTGCTGCTGTGGGGAGCGGCCTGGGCCGCGAACTGGCAAGCGTGGCTGGCGGCTTGGCCCTGGCCGCGAGTACTGGCGGCCTGGCTGCTCTTCGTGCTGCCCGGGGTGTGGCTGGCGCGCTGGCTCGATGATGCCGCCGGCTTTGTCCTCAGTCGCCATCTGAGCGCCGGCTTCGCGATTGCGCTGGGTATCACGGGGCTGTTGGGCACACTCAGCCGCGTCACTCATCTCCCATACGGAGTCATTCGCCTGCTGTTCTTCGGCGCTGGCGCGGTGGCGCTCGCCGGCTTCGTCCTGAGTCGGCGCACGCCGCTGCCACGAAAGCCGGGCCGGCTGCTGTCGGGGGCGCTGCCGGCACTGGCCGCCGCCGCACTCGCCGTGACTGTGGGACTGGGCCGAGTTAGCAGCGCGGACGACTACTCCACCACCGTCTTCGTCACCGCCTTTGTGCAGTCTGCCGGTTCCAACTTCGAGGACCCGGTGTTCGGTACCGGCCATCCATTGGCGCCGCGCTTTTGGCTGAGCTTCTGGCCGTTGGCGCAAGCCCTGATCGCCAGCAAGGCACGGGTGAGCGGCATCGAAATAAACAACGTCTATCTCACCCCCTTCTTGTTAATCTGGTCGCTACTCGGCGTCTTCAGTCTGGCGCGCGCGCTCGGATGGTCGCGCCGGCTCGCCACGCTCGCCGTCGTGTCACAGGTGGTGAGCCTGGTGTTGCTGCTCGGGCGCGATCAAGTCGGGGATGCGTTCTTTGAGCGTATTGTGCAAGACAAGGTTCTGGCCGCTGCGGTCATCTCACCTCCGTTCTTCGCTTTGCTGGCGAGGTTCCTCTCGGCACCCGGCTGGCGCCGGCTGTTGCTGCTGCTGTTGGCGGGGCTGGGGTTGGCGTTCACTCACGGCACCATGCTGGGAATCGCGGTGCTGATGGCGGCGGCGCAGGGGTTGCTCGACGGGGCTGTGAGGCGCAACGCGACTGGGCTCCTCTTTCTGGCCGTTTTGCTGGTCGTGCTCACGCTGCCGCAGTTGGCACTGCGCTTGGTCGACCATGCGATGAATCGCCGGTTGCAGTATTCCGTCACCGCGGCGCGGGAAAGCGGCGCGCTCAGCCCGATGAGAGAGCGGCGCCTGCGGGTGCTCGCCGACCAGCGCTTCTACGGCGTTGCTCCCGAGTTGGTGTGGGGGCTTTCATTTGCCGGGGTGGCCGCCGCCGCAGTGCTGGCGTTGGCCGCAGCGCGAGAGAGCGTTGCGGCCCGCTACCTAATCGCATCCGCCAGCGTCATCGCCGCCGGAGTGTTTCCCTACACCGGTTGGTTGCTGGGGCTTCTGCTGACCCCGTTCCACTTGTGGCGGCTGACTTGGTTCACCCCTTTCGGAATAGCCTGGGCGTTCCTGATCGGGGCCGGGTTGAAGCTGCTCGAGCGACGCGGCGCCCGAGGCCGACGCCTTAGTCGCTGGAGAACTGTGGAAGCGGTCGCGGTGGTGTACTGCCTGCTTTTTGCGACTGCGGCAGTCGCGCTGGTCGCTGCCTACGAGAAGAACCCTTTGCCGCTTAGTCTGCACGATCCGCCCGATTGGCAGAGGCTAGCTTACGTTCGCGGAGTCAACTACTCTCGGCCCGGCTGCCGGCCGCGATACGCCGACTTGCGGGAAGTCGGCCGCCGGTTGGACGCGGTGATCGCGGGCGAGGCGGTGGTTGTCGGCGATCGGTACGTGAATGACTTCATTCCCTCGATGTCGGCGAAAGCCAAACTGCTGGCCTATCGTGTGACCAAGGAACGCTTGAACAAGCAGACTGTCTACCATGGTAGCTTCGAGGCCCAGGCCGCCGAGCGGCGCGTGGCCGACTGGCGCGGTGTCACCACCAGTGGCCCCGCGGAAGAGCGCCTCGCTATCCTTGAGCGCTATCGCGTCCGGTTCCTGCTCCAGTGCGGCGGCACCGGCTGGGCCGAGGCGCTGCGGCAACAGCGTCCCGATCGGATCGTCGCGTTGTACCGGGCGGGCAACCTTCACTTGTATGGCGTGCAGCTGAACCAGGCAGGCTGAGGCAGGGCGGGGTTCTAAGGAGGGCACACATGCGCGTGTTGATTGCCGGCATCGATGGATATCTGGGCTGGCCTTTGGCGCTGGCGCTGGCCGCGCGCGGTCACGAGCTGGCGGGGGTGGACTTGTTCCTGCGACGCCGATGGGTGGAGGAAATGGGCAGCCACAGCGCAATCCCGATTGCCTCCATGCACGAGCGTCTGGCCGCCTATCGCGAGCACTTCGGCGCCGCCCTATGGTTTCGCGAAGGTGATTTGCGCGCCCCGGGGTTCGTGCGCCGCGTGTTGGCCGAGTTCCAGCCGGAAGCGGTCGTGCATCTCGGCGAGATGCCCTCGGCCCCTTATTCGATGATTGACGTCGACCACGCCGTCTTCACCCAGACCAACAACATCGTCAGCACGCTCAACCTCCTCTTCGCCTTGCGCGACACATGCCCGGACACCCACCTGGTCAAGCTCGGGACCATGGGTGAGTACGGCACGCCCAACCTCGACATTCCCGAAGGCTTCTTCGAGATCGAGTACCGCGGCCGCCGCGACCGCCTGCCGTTCCCCCGCCAGGCGGGCAGCTGGTACCACCTCAGCAAGGTGCACGACAGCCACAACATCATGTTCGCCTGCCGCACTTGGCAGCTACGCTCGACCGACGTCATGCAGGGCATTGTCTACGGCACTCGCACCCGGCAGATCACCAGCGACGCGCGACTGGGCACGCGCCTCGACTTCGACGAGGCCTTCGGCACCGTGATCAACCGCTTTTGCTGCCAGGCCGTCATCGGCCATCCGATTACGCTCTACGGCGCGGCGCAGCGCCAGCGCGGCTTTCTGCCTCTGCGTGATTCCATTCAATGCCTGACGCTGGCGATCGAGCATCCGCCGGCCACCGGCGAGTATCGGGTTTTCAACCAACTCGAAGCCGTCTACAACCTCTGCCAGCTGGCCGAACGGGTGCAGCGCATCGGCGGTGAATTCGGGCTCGCCGCCGATATTCGGCGCCTCGACAATCCCCGCGTCGAGGCCGAGGCGCACTATTACAACCCCGATCACCAGCACCTGCTCGATCTGGGATACCGCCCGACCCACGACATGGATACCGAGCTGCGGGTGTTACTGGCTGACCTGCTGCCCCAGCGCCAGCGCATCGTGGCCAAGCAGGCCGCGTTAGTTCCCGGCATTCACTGGGACGGCCGGCGCAGGGCCGCCCGTGCGGTTGACGAGGCCGTGCCGGGGCCAGCGGCCAGGCGCCGGCAGGCGAGCTGAAGCGGCCGCCGCTCGCCTTGGCCGCGAGCGCGGCTTTCTGGTATCTCACGCGCGCTGGCTATGGCTGAGGCGGATTCGAGTCCCGAGAGTCGTCTTGTCACCAGGAGCGCGCCACCGCGCCGAGGGCAGCGTCTTGCCCGCTACCTCGAGCTGGTGTGGGTGTTGGCGCGGCGGGATTTCGAGGCGCGCTACCGCGGCAACGTGCTCGGACTGCTCACCGGGCTGGTAATTCCACTGGCGTTCTTGGTGGTCTACAGTTTTGTTTTTTCCAGCATCGCGCCGGTACGGGTGCGTCCCGGCGCTGATCGAGCGGACTATGCCCTGTTCGTGTTCGCCGGCTTGTTGCCGTGGGCGATCCTGGCCGACTGCGCGGCGCGGGCGCCGCGGCTGATTTGCGGCAACGCGCATCTGGTGCGCCGGGTAGCGGTGCCGCTCAGTGCGCTGCCGCTGTCCCTCGTGGTGGCGGCCTACCTCCAGTTCTTGCTTGGTTGCGTGGCCTTGTTTCTGGTCACCTGGCTGATCCGCGGGACGCCGCCGTGGCTGGTGCCGCTGGCGCCGCTGGCGTTGATCGGGCACCTCGCCTTTTGTGCCGGCGTGGTCTGGCTGCTCGCGGCCGTCGGCGCGTTTGTGCGCGACCTCGGCGATGTCGTCGCGCCGGTGCTGGCGATGTGGCTGTTCGTCACCCCCGTGCTGTATCCGGAGAGCAACCTGGCGCCACTGGGTTGGTTGCAGTTCGTCAACCCGGTGTCGCCCCATATCACCATTGCTCGCAACCTGATGTTCGACGGCCAACTGCCTTCGCCCGCTGCGGTCATGACCTCGCTGGGCATCGGCGTGGTCTGTGGGCTGGGCGGCTGGCTGACGTTTCGCACCGTCCGACCCGCTTTTGCCGATGTGGTCTGATGGACGGTCCGGCAATCGAGGTGGTCAACGCCGCCAAGGTGTACCGCATCTACCGCCACCCGCTCGATCGCATCTGGCAGCGGCTGACGGGCAAGCGCTTGTGCACCGACGTATGGGCGCTGCGCGAGGTGACGCTGTCGGTACCGCACGGGGTGACTTACGGCGTTGTCGGCCGCAATGGCTCAGGGAAATCGACGCTGCTGCAAGTGTTGGCCGGAACCGTCACCCTGACCTCGGGCCGAGCCCAGGCGCACGGGCGGGTCAGCGCCGTGCTGGAACTCGGCGCCGGCTTCAACCCCGAGTTCTCCGGCACTGAGAACGCCGCCATCGGCGGCTTGCTCGCCGGCCTATCGCGCCGCGAGATGGCCGGCCGCATGGCGGCAGTGCGCGCCTTCGCGGATATCGGCGAGGCGTTCGACCGGCCGCTCAAGACCTATTCCAGCGGCATGATCGCGCGTCTGGCCTTTGCCACGGCTATCAGCGTCGATCCGGAAATATTGCTGATCGACGAAGTGCTGGCGGTTGGCGACGCGTTTTTTCAGCAGCGCTGCATGCGCCGGCTGCGGGAGCTACAGCTGGCCGGTGTGACCATCATCTTCGTCACCCACGACTACAACGCGGTCACCAGCTTATGCGGCCGGGCCGCCTGGTTGCACCAAGGAGAGCTGATGGCCGAAGGCGAGCCCGAGCGTGTCGTGCGCGAGTACCTCGGCTCGCGTGTGGTTGAGGACACCGGCGCCCTCGACGTCACCGCGCCGCCGCCGCTGGTACTCACCGATGAGGTGGCACCGGCGTTGGAAATCCCGCATATCGATCATCGCTACGGCTCAGGCGAAGGTGAAGTCCTGGGCATCGCGCTCGACACCGACGGCGGCGTGCAGCCGGGCAGCTACTGCCGGGTGCGCATCACGGCGCGGGCAGTGCAGCCGATCGCCCAGCCGATCCTTGGGTTCACCATGCGCAACCGCTTCGGCGAAATAGTCACCGCCACCAACTCTCTTTACCAAGGCATCGCCGTGCCGGCGCTGCAGCCGGGAGACAGGTTGACGGTGAGCTTCGAGTTCAACTGGCCGGCGCTAGCTGCCAGCCACTATTCCCTTTCACCGGCGCTCTCGGCCGGCACGCTCGACCAGCACCGCATCTGCGATTGGATCGACAACGCCCTGATTGTCGAGAGCAGCGACCCGGGCGGGCGCTACGGCTGGCTGCGGCTAACCGACGTTAGCGTCAAGGTCGCACTTCGTCCGGCCGCCGGCCCCAGTGCACCCCCGCGCTCGAGCGCCGCAATCGGCGGGTGAGCACCTGCGGCAGCAGCCGCTCGAACAGCGCCACGTACTCGCGCTCGGCAAAGCACGACTGGAAACGAAAACGCACGGTGTCTCGCGCGTTGCGCCCGAGGCTGGCGGCGCGCTTGCGGTCACGCGCCAACGCCAGCAGCCCGGCGGCGATAGCCATGGCGCTGTTCGGCGTGTACAGCAGTGCCGTCCGCTTGTGATTGACCGCTTCGCGGACACCGGGCAGGTCGGGAGCCAGCAGCGGCAGCCCACAGCCCATGGCTTCGAGCAGTGCCCGCGGTAAGTGCTCGCGCTGGCCGGTGGGACAAACGAACACGTTGGCCGCGAGCAGCGATTGCAGATCGATGTCGGGAGCGACATGGAACCGCTCGGCACAGCCACTGGCTTCGATTTCTGCTTGTAGCGCAGTCCGGTCAACCGCCAGCCCGCCGCCTAGAAGGACGTGCAGCGGCTCGGCGGGGCGCGCGGCCAGACAACGCGCGGCGGCCCTGATGAGGTCGCGTTGCGCCGCCAGCGAGCAGGGGTGGCCGGTCATAGCTGCCAGCCAGGCGTCAGCCGGTATGCCTAAGCGGGCGCGCACGGCCGGCCGGTCGAGCGCGCGCTCGACACCGGCGATGGCCTCGAGTTCGACGCCGCTATGGATTACCCGAAACCGTGCAATCGGGTCGGGGTAGCCAAAGCTCAGACACGAGGCGGCACTGCCGAAGATGACCGAATCGGCGTGCTCGAGCGCCGCCAGCATGCGTGCATGCAGCCGCGGCTCGAACCGCCACAGTCCCACGTGCCAGAGCGGCTGCTCTTCCATGAACCACACCGCGGGCACACCGGCGAGCCGGGCGGCATCGACAGCCCAGAAGCTCGCCCAGCAACCGGCCGCAACCAGATCGAAGTCGCCCGCCTGCAAAGCCGTGAGCAAGTAATTGCGGCGGCGGCTGAAACTGAGCTGGTCAATGATGCCGTGGGAGGCCGGGACCGTGGCGCGGACTACGCAGCCCGCATGCTCGAAGGCCTGGCGCAGTCGTCCCTCGCGCTCGCTCAAGACCGTCACCCGATAACCGGCACCGCGCAGCGCGCCGGCGACGGCGAGCAGGCGCAGGCCGGCTTCGTCGCGCTCCAGGTTGCCGGTTACCACCGCCACGTGCGCTGCCAGCGGCAGGTGCACCGGCCGGGTGAGCCCGCGGATGATCTCGAAGCGCCCGTCGGTGCGCACCAGGTTGGGGTTGTAAGCCTCGCCGCGGTCGAGTCGCTCGCGCCAGCGCTGGCGCATCGCCGCGGCCTCGTGCGGATCAACCACCCGCTGGCGGGTGGCGTGCTCGTAATGCAACAGCTCGACCGAGCCGGCGTAAATGCTGCGGTAGCCCGCTTGCCCCAGGCGCAGGCAGTAGTCCACGTCCTGGTAGGCGACGCGCAGGTCGGTTTCATCGAAGCCGCCCTGAGCGAGAAAGAGATCACGGGAGGTGAGCAGGCAGGCGCCAGTCACTGCGGGATACTCGCGGATCACCACCGGATAGTATAGATAGCCGGTGCTCCATTCTGGCAAGCCCTGGAAGGCGTGCAGGGCGACTCCGGCCGGTACCAGCAGCACCCCGCCGTGTTGCACCCGACCGTCGGGGTACAGCAACCGCGCGCCGACCGCTCCAACCTCCGGCAACTGCGCCAGGCCCACCAGCGTCTCCAGCCAGTCAGGCGAGACGACTTCGGTGTCGTTGTTGAGAAACAACACGTAGGGCGAGGTCACGGCGGCGGCGGCCTGATTCATCAGCCGCGAGAAGTTGAAGCCGTCGCGGCCTTTGAACCGCAGCACCCGGACACCGCGGCCGGCACACTGGCGCAGGTATCTGAGTGTGGCGGGATCATCGCTGTCGTCGTCGACGATCACGATCTCGTAATTGGGGTAAGTGGTCAGAGCCTCGATGCTGCGCACGCAGCGCTCCACCATCGCGCGCTGGTTGCGGGTCGGGATAATGATGCTGACACGCTCACTGCCGTCCGGCTGAAAGCGCAGCCGGTAGACAGCCGCGGGGCCTTGGCCATTCAAGGCGGGCCACTCGGCGCGTGCTCGTACCCCGCGCCGGGCCAGTGCCTCGTTGAGCGCACGCGCGCCGCCAGCAATGTCCGGCAACGGCGCCTGCGCGCCCGCGTGATAGAGCACCAGGGGAACGTGGGCGATCCGCTGCGTGTGCTCGCTTACGCGCAGGACGAAATCGTAATCGGCGGCACCGCCGAAATCGGAGCGCCAGCCTCCGACTTGTGCAAACACGCTCCGGCGCACCGCCAGGCCGGTCCCGCAGTAGCAGTACGAGAGCAGTAGCGCCGGATTCCAGTCGGGCCGAAAGGCGGGGGCGAAGCGGCGGCCGCTGTCGTCGATTCGATCCGTATCGAAGTAAACCAAGTCGGTCTCCGGCCGCTCGGCCAGCAGCTGCGCCAAATGGAACAGGCTGTCGGGGGCGAGGACATCATCCTGGCCCAGGAACAGCAGCCACTCGCCGGTGGCCAGCGCTGCCGCGGCGTTGACCGTGCCTCCTGGTTCACTGTTTGTAGCAAAGCGTATCCTGGGCTCGTCCGCCGCCAGGCGGCCCGGCAACTCGCCGGCAACGCACAGTTCCCAGTGGGGGTAGACTTGCTCCCGTACGGATGCGAGCGCGCGCTCCCATCGTTGCGGTGCCGGGCGTTGAGCGGCGAGGATCACGCTGATGACCGGGCGCTGTGGCAGCGCGGCGGTCGCCTGCGCCAGCAGCGGCTGGTACTCGGGCCGGTAGTCGTTGATGGCGCGCCAGCGTGCATAGGCGCCGGCACCGCGGCGGGCGCGCACGCGGGCGGTGTGCAGGAAGTGCCGGCCGGAGCGCAGCAACAAGACCCACTTGATCACCTCGCGGCGCGTACGCGGGAAGCGCTGGTTGCGGGCGAAGTCCCACAGCAGACGCACCAGGTCGCGATAGTTAGCGAGCGGCTGGCGCAGCAGTCGCGCCACCAGCCGCGGCTGGCCGACTGAGCGGCGCAGATATCCGCCATGCCAGCGCAGGTGGCGCAGCGCCGAGCCGTACGCCGCGGCCGCCGCCGGATCGCGCGCGAACAGCGCCCGGGCGCCGTTGCTAACACCCTGGCGCAGCAGCTCGAGCGCGCGCGCCACGACGTAAGCCGCATACTTCTTGCCGCCGAGATGGGTGACGGCGTACAAGCGGCGCGCCTGCCAGCGCAACCGGTCGGCGGCCTCGCTGCTGCGGGCGAGTGTGCCGCCCTGGTGGTGCACCACCTGCTGGCTCGGGTCATAGAGAATGCGCCAACCAGCTGCGGACAGCCGCCGGCACAAATCGACATCTTCCTCGTACAAGAAGAAGCGCTCGTCGAATCCGCCCACGGCGCGGGCGGCGGCAGTGCGGAGCAAGACGGCGGCACCTTCGACCCAATCGACCCGCGCCAATGCCGCCGGCAGCGGCTCGAAGCGGGCCAGCGCCCGGCGCAACGAGTCGCGGGCCGAGGGAAAGCGCCGCCGCGCGCAGGGCTGCGGCCGGCCGGCGGCGTCGATGAGCCGGCAGCCGACGGCAGCGGCTTCGGCATGTGCTTCGAGCACGTTCGCCAAGCCGCCGACGGCGTCATCTACCAGCTCGGTGTCGCTGTTGAGCAGCATGACGAACTCAGTTGTGATCGTGGCTAAGGCGCAGTTGTTAGCCGCGCCGAAACCCAGGTTGCGGGCGTTACACAGGAGGTGCACGGCGGGAAAATCCTCCGCCACCATCTCGGCGCTGCCGTCGCCGGAGCCGTTGTCGACCACCACCACCGGATAGCCGCCGGCGTGGGTACGAATGGAGTCGAGGCAGGCGCGCAGCAACGCGCTGGTGTTGTAGCTCACGATCACGATGGTGGCGCGTGGGTCCATGCGGAGCGGGCTGCGGCGGGCCGGCGACGGTCGCGATCGCGGCGGCTTAGGGCTGCCCGAGCAGGCGCCGCAGCTCCTGCGCCGGCTGGCCGCGCCGAACGGTTAAGGCGTAGTCGTAAATCCGCCCGAGGGGAAAGGCCACCGCGGTGGCGAGCGACACCCACGCCAGCAGCGGCCAGCCGGTGAGCAGCTCGCTCAACAGGGCCAGACTGATGATCACCGTCAGGCCGGTACCCAGCGGCAAGCCGTAGCGATGGGTGGCGCGCTCGAAGCCGAAGTCGCCCGCCAGCCGGCCCTCACGTGACTGGATCAGCGGATGGACGTGCACCGGACCGGCGGCCGCACGGGCGAGCAGCTCTTCGAGCAGAATCGAGGCACGCACGCGATAGAGCGAAATCGTCGGCGTGCAGAAGATCGCCGCGATAGCGCCGAGCAGGAGCGGCACCAGCGCGCCCTGCGCCAGTGCCGCCCGCAGCCCGAGGGCGAGCACCACCAGCGGCGTAACGAAATAATGGCCGGCAACGTCGGCAAAAACGAAGGTGGCATCATCGGCGCGGCGCGCGCGCGCCACCTCGCCGTCGGCACAGTCGAGCACTTCGCCGAGATATGCCAGCGGCACGAACAGCAGTGATACGGCGATCTCGGGACAAGCGAGGCAGGCGGCGCTGAGCAAACCGACGGCGATGTTGGCGGCGCTGACGGCGGGGGCCGATATGCCCCAGCGCAGCAACAGCCGGGTGAGGTGCTTGGAGACGGGCCGGCAGGCGCGCTGCGTCAGGCCGGTACCGACCCGCGGCTGCAGTGCCTCGATCTCGCTGATCGTCAGCGCCGGTGTGCGCAACTGCTCCACGTCGTTGCCTCAGCGCTCCCGCGCCACCGCCAGTGAGTCGAGCCGCCCGCCGCGGAACGTCCGCGGTGCCGCCCGCCCGCGCAGGCGCTCGCCGAAGGCCCACAGCTTCAGCGCCCGCCCGACCAGGTCCAACAACAGGTATTGCGGCAGCGCGCGGCGGTAGTCGCCCAGCCCACGCCGCCTGAGGGCCTCGATCCGCCAGCCGCAGGCGGCGGCGTACGCCAGCAGCGGCGCGGCGCACGCCAGCGCCAGAGCGATCGACCACCGTGCGGCCACCAGCGCGGCGGGCAGGGCTGCGAGTAAGACAGCACTGGCGGCGGCTTGGCGCGCCGCCGCTGTGAGCGGCACGATCGCCATCGCCCCACGCCGATTGCGCAGCATCGTGGCGAGCAGCCCACCCAGGGTCCAAGGAACCATGGTGGTGGCGCGGGCACGCGGCGCGTAGGTGATCTCCCAGCCCTCCGCCTGCAGCGCGCGCCCGAGATAGAGATCGTCCTTGCTGCCAATGGTGGCCGGCAGCAGCACCGGCAGCGCCGCGGGTGGCAGCGCCGCTCGTGGCAGGGCGACGAACTCGCCGCTGAGGGTGCGGTCGAAATGGAGGTCCTTGTGCAGGCGGCGGTTGAGCTCCCAGTAGCGCGACACCCAAGTGTCGAGGCGCGGCCGGGCGGCGCCGTGGGCGACGATGCGAGGATTACGGGCGAGCATTTGCTCCAGCTCGCTCAGCGCCGGCGGTTCCAGTTCGGTATCGGCGTCGAGCAGCACGATCATATCCGCGTGCGCCCGGGCGCAGCCCAGTTGCAGCGCCGCATTCTTATTACCGGCAGCCAGGGTGGCGACCTCGAAGCGGCCGAAGTGCTCACCGTGGCGCGCCGCTGCTGCCGCCGTGTCGTCGCTGCCGGCAGCCACCACGATCACTTCGAGATGGGCCGCGCCGATGGTTTGCACCGCCAGCGCCTGTAAGCAGGCGCCGATGGTGCCGGCCTCGTTACGGGCCGGGATCACCACGGTGGCGCGCGGCGCCGTTGCCGCTGGCGCGGTGGCTGGGCCACAATCAAGCTGGTGCAGATCGGTCGCGGACGCCATTGCTTCGCGGGCTGATTAGCCCCGATGGCGCAAAAAGGAAAGCCGGCGGGCTTTCCTCTCGGCGCCGCTCGCGGCATGTTGTGCCACCGATGAGGACGGCATGACAATGCGGTCGGAGTTGCCGCGCGACTTTTGGTTCTTCTTGGCCAGCCGCTTTTGTGCGGGGACGGCGATGACCATGCTACGGGCGGCGATCGCCTGGCACGTGTTCGACCTCTCCCGCTCGGCCTTTCACCTCGGGCTGATCGGCCTGGTGCAGTTCGGTCCCGCCTTGGGCCTGATGCTGGTGGGCGGGGCGGTGGCCGACAGCTACGATCGGCGCAAGATCATCATGACCGCGCAGGCAGTGGCGTTGGCGACGGCGGTGGCGCTGGTGGCGGCAACCGAGCGCGGGCTGGCGAGCCTGCCGCTGCTCTACGGCACGGTGCTGCTGGTGGCCGTGACCGCGGCGTTCGACAATCCGGCGCGGGCGGCGTTGCTGCCGACGCTGGTGACGCGCGCGGTGTTTCCACGTGCGGTGACAATCGCCTCGACCAACCAGGCGCTGGCGTTCATCACCGGACCGGCGGTGGGCGGCCTGCTGATCGCGGCCGCCGGCGTGACCGCGGCGTATGCCGCCTATGCCGGGCTGATCGCGGCCTCGATCACCGGGTTCGCCCTGCTGCGCCTGCGGCCGCACGAAGGAGCGCGGGCGGCGGTCAGTTTGCACGCCATCCGCGAGGGGCTGCGCTTCGTGCGCCGGCAGCGGCTGGTTCTCGGCTGTATGACCCTCGATATGTTCGCGGTGATCTTCGGCGGTGCGACGGCGCTGCTGCCGATTTACGCCAACGAGATACTGCACGTCGGCGCGCGCGGCTACGGCTTGCTGACGTCATCGCTGGAGATCGGCGCCTTGTTGACCTCACTGGTGCTGATGGTGGTGCCGCCGATCCGGCAAGCGGGCCGCGCGTTGTTGATTGCGGTGGCGGGGTTCGGTGTGGCCACCATTGTCTTCGGACTGTCGCGTTCTTTTGCGCTTTCGGTGCTGGCCTACATGGCGGCGGGTGTGGCCGACCAGATCAGCGTGGTGATGCGCAGTACGGCAGTTCAGCTGTCGACCCCGGACGAGCTGCGCGGCCGTGTCAGCTCGGTGAACTTCTTGTTCATCGGCGCCTCGAACCAGCTCGGGGCGGTCGAATCGGGCTTTGTAGCCGCGCTCACCAGCGCGACCTTCTCCGTCGTCAGCGGCGGCGTGGGCTGCCTGGTGGTGCTGGCAATTGTCGCCCTGGCCATCCCCGAGCTCCGCCGCTATCGCATCGGCGGGCCGCGCGCGGCCGCCTAGGCTCACAGTTCGGCCGACTTGACCACGCGGGTTATCGGCTGCGGGTGGCTCTGGGCACGGATCCAGCGCCAGCACATCGTGCCGCGGCGGTGGCCGGCGGTGTCGAGCCAGTTGTCGGCCCCCGGGTTGTGCTCCGCTACCACGATGCGCACCGAGCCGTCGGGCCGGTACTTGGCGCCGTGATGGTTGACGGCGATCGGATGATAACGGTAGTCGAGCGACTCCATCCAGTGGTTGTTGAGCTGGAAGTTCCAGTAGTCGCACGGCGGCGGCGTGACTTCGATGACCAACGCCTGATCGGGGGCCAACTCCCAATAGCCGTGGTAGTAAAAGATGTTCGGATCACCGTGGGCCGCGCCCGCGATCTTGGGGTCCAGCGGGTGCAATTCATTCACGCCTTGTTTGGCGAAGCCCTCGGCCCAATCGGCGAACAGTTTCGCCGTTCCCGCCACGTAGGCGCAGGCCGCGGCCAAGCCCCGGTCGATGAATTCCGGGGTGATCGGCCGCGGCGGGCCTTCGACCCCGAGGCGTTCAATGTGCAGGTCGGCGATCGACTCCGCCCGGCGATCACGGAAGGTCTGCCGCACGATCAGCGAGGAAGTGTCGGGCTCCATGCGCAGCCAGTTGCCGGCTTGCGGCTGCGAGCTGGCGATGATGGTGAACGACCCGTCGCGGTTGAGCTGCAAATCCTTGCCCTCGAGATAGCCGGTCTGCCCCGAGCGGCCCGACGAGCCGTAGCTGCCGGCGTAGGTGCCGAAGCCGAGGTAGTAGACCGTACCGCGTGTGCCCCAGATGCGGTAGTCGTGCTGGCCGCTGATCGCGGCGCTCTGGTAGTAGTTATCCGGGTTGTCGGCGCCGATCTTGACCGTCTCGTGCGCCGGGCGGCGCAGAATCGGGAACAACGGGTCGGCGAACTCGATGTAGGACTCCAAGGCGACGCGGGTGAGGCGGCTGAGGTAGCGAAAGCCCTCGGCGCGATCGAAGGGATCCGGCGGTGAGCCCTCGCGCAGGATGATGTCGCCGGCGCGCTTGAGCGCGTCGCAGAAGTCGGCCCAGGTCGAGCCATTCATGATCCGGTTGATTGCGTCTTCGTTGGCCATCTCGGGCTCCTGTGTGTCGTAAGTCGTTCGCGGTGGGCTGCGGCGGGCGTCTCTTGGCGAACGCCCGCCGGCCCTCCGGGTTCTGTTCCTTCAGTGCGGTCCGCCGCGCGCTTCCGCCAAGGCGTCGCGTGCTCAACGAACGTTTCTCTGCCCACCTTGTGTTGACATTGAAGCGATCCGTCAGGCGGCAAACGCGGAGCAGACTGCCTTGAACGTCTTGGGGCGATACTGTTCCCATTGTTCCTGCCGGACAAACAGCGGCCGGAACCGTCGCGCCTGCTCCTTCGCCGTTGCGTCCACGCACCACTGACCCAGCCGTTCCCACTTGCGCGGGTCCTCGATATCCTCGCGCCCCTTCGTCTCGATCACCCAGACATCGGTCTCGGTCTCCTTCACGACAAAGTCCGGGTAGTAATTGCGGATGCCGCCGTCCGCTGCCCGGTACTCGATCCGGAAGCCGGTGCTCTGGCTGTTCTTCACGAACCCGATGATGTCGTCGCAGCCATCCAGGAAGGCGGCGAACTCCAGCTCAAACGCGTTGCCGACGACCTTGTTGAAAATCGAGCGCCTCGGCACGATGTACGGCTGATCGTTCACAATGAACGGCCGCGTCTTGCTGAGCTTGATGGAGTCTCGGATCTCGGTCGTGCCCTTGTCCTGCACGGTCAGCGCATTCACGGCCGCCTTGAACGTTTCCAAGATCGCGCGCGTCGCTTCGACTTCCGACAGGTTGCGCAGGACGTCCAAGTCATCGAGATCCACCGGCCGGTCAAAGAGATGCGCTTGCATGAACCGCTTGAGCTTCCCGAACAGAACGTCGAAGCCGCCCACCAAGCGAAGGTCGCGCATGATCGTTCGCGCGAAGAAGCCGACAGCACTCTGATGCGATGGGGTGAAGGCGGAATCCAACACCGTGGTGTGGCTGACCATGTCGGTGTTCAGGTCCTTGAATACGATCTCGCGTTGCTCCTCCTCGGAGAACGTCTTGATGGGTAGCTTCGGGCGCGGCAAAGCATCCGGATCCAATTCCTCAAGGTTGAGGTATTCGCGGTAGATGCGCGGGGCCAGAACCGGAAGTTCGATGTCGAGCCCGTCGATATCCTTCTTCCGGTTTTCGCGGTCGACCTCGACAACCAGCGGCGCCTTGGGCTTGCTGTGCTCTCCCATCTCGGCGTATTCGAGGTCGACGCCTTCGCTGCGGATCGACTCGACGAAGTCCATGAAGGCGTCCGTGCCGACGACACTCACCTTCTCGATCACCGGTAGCCCGCGGAACATTCGCCGCAGCCCACGCCCGAGGGTTTGCTCGGGCAAGATCTGACTCGCCGCCTTGTATGGTCGCAGTCCCACCATTGCGACGACGTTCTCCACGTCCCAGCCTTCGCGCAGCATCATGACCGAGACGATCGCTTTGTACCGGTTACCCGCGTCGTCGATCTCCCGGCTGAATCTGCGCAGCCGCTGCAGTTCCTCCTCGCTCTTGCCACTCGCCGCTTCGGAGATCTCGCCATTCTTCTTCGTGTGAATCACCAGCACGGCGCCGTGCAGCTCTGGATACCGCGCTTCGAGGAACTCGCCGACCTCGTCGCAGTTGCGCGTGTCGTCGGTCATCACAAACAGAACCGACTTCTTCCCTGTCGGTTTGAGCTGTTCGTAGACCTTCTGCCATTCGAGGTATCCGAGGTGCAGGTAGTCTTCGTAGTGCTCGGTGAATTTGTTGCTCTGTCGCTCGGTGAGCTTGGCGCGCGAGGCGGCGTCGGGCAGGACGGGGGTCTTCACCACGCCTTGCCGAATGGCTTCCACCAGCGGGTAGTCGCTGATCGTCTGCACGAAGATCGCACCGTTGCTGTGCTTCGGCGTTGCGGTCAGGTCGAACTGCGCCGACAGCTTGCTGCCCTTCAGCCGCAACTGATTCGAGATGTCCTCGATGTTCTTGAACCACGCCATCTCGGGGTCGTGGATGTGGTGCGCCTCGTCGTTGAGAACGACCAGGTCCGGCACGTCGCGCACGATCTGTCCGACATCGACGCGTGATTGATTCGTCTTGCCCGTCGGCCGCCGGCCGAGAAAATAGTCCGTGGTGTCGTCGTCCTCAAACGACGGCGTGGAGGTGTTCTCGTACACGCGGTGAATGTTGGTCAGAAAGATGTTGCCGGTGTCCGAGACCACCCCGATCTCGTCCTGCACGTGCAACGTGATCTGAAACTCGTTCGGCCAGTCGTGCCCCTCGTAGCCGTTCTCCGGCAGCACCGGGTCGTCGTGGAAGATGCCCAAGCCGTCGAAGGCCTCCCGCAACCGATCGAGCACGATGATGTTCGGTGCGATGACCAGAAAGTTCGTGCTCAGGTCCGAACCAGCCTCGTAGCGCTTGTGGAAGTACGCCCAGGCGATGAGAAGACTCCTCACCTTGGTCTTGCCGGCGCCGGTGGCCAGCTTCATCACGTAGCGCGTCCAGTCCTCGGCGAACATCCCCTTCGACACGCGACCCGACGAGTCGAACTTGATCAGCGCGTACGGATCACGCGCCTCTTCGACCTCGTACAACCAGATGGCCGACTCCACCGCCTCACGCTGCGCGAAGAAGTACCGGAAGGGCTGTAAGGTACCATCGTCCGACGGAAGAAGGTGCTCGCTCTTGAACCAATGGTAGAGGAGCGCCCGCGTGGTGTCGCTCGCCCCTGCATACCCGCTGTCACGCCACGCCTGCACGCCTTGCCGCACCTTGTACACGAGCGGCGGCAGCAGGGTCGCGTAGCCGTCCTCGGTGAACAACTCCTCGCCCGGATACCAGCGGATGTTCGGTTCGAGGACGGCGTGCGGATCGGTCGGGAAGTCGGGACGCAGGCCCATGCCTAATCTCCTTAAGAGAGTACGGGCTGGAAGCCCATACCACCAAAGCCCGCGTCACCACGCTCAGTACTGGTGGCAACGGCTTCACCGGCGGTATGGCCTTCACTGGTGGTATGGGCTTCCAGCCCGTACCCAACTTCTACCACGGCAGCTTCCCACGATGCAGTGCATCCCACGCACTCGGGGACTTGCACAGGCCAGCCTTGACCGGGTTGTTCTCGATGTACTGCCACTTCTCGAACAGCTCGGTCTCATCGCGCACGATCCGGTCAAAGCTTTCCTGCATCCACACGGCACCGTGCCGGTGCAGCCGGCGGTTGATCTCCTTGGCCGTAAACGACTTGATCGAATGGGTGATGCTCGCTAGCGACCACCACCGGCCGGGCTCCTGCTCCAGTGGCAACAGGAGAAGGTGCACGTGATCCGGCATGACCACGGCGGCCAGAAGATCGTAGCGCCGGCCATCGAAGAACCGGCACGCATCGAGAACCATGCGGCGTAGCTCGACGCCGAGATCCACGCCGAGGGTGCGAAACGTGACGAAGTAGACGCTGCCACCCTTCTGCCAATGCGGAAGCCACCGGTGCGTCGTCTGGAGCTCCGGTCCGCTGGGATCGAGTGCGCTCTTCCTGGTGCTTCTCTCTTGTTCCGGCGTCATGTCGGCCACCCGCTGGTACGGGCTGGAAGCCCATACCACCTATTGGAGGAATCCCATGCCCGCGGCCATGCCATCAAACCTCGTACTGCTGCTACAGATTCTGAGCCTGTCCGGCTGTGAACCCGAACCCGCTGACATCGGTTCTCAGCCTGCCCCAGCAAGCCTCACACTGGTGGGATGGGCCTTCCAGGGTGGCATGGACCTCCAGAGTGGTATGGGCTTCCAGCCCGTACCACCAAACAGAGATGGTGAGATGTTCGTTCATGCCCATCAAGCCGCCTCTCGCTCCAACACCTGTTCCGCGTTCTCCTTGAAGTCGTCGAGCGAGATGAACTGCTTGTCCGCTGCGCTGGTGACCCGGTTGCGGTCCTTCCTGCCCAGCGCCTCGAAGTCTTCGTGCACGACGAAGCTCTTGAACGGCAGCTTGTTGCGCTGAAACTCCAGACACGAGATGGCCGCCAGCCGTGCCTTCGCCGTGTCGCGCACGCCAAAGAGGTAGACGGGCCGCGGCGTGATCTCGAACGCAAAATCTACCTCCAGATCATCGCGCGCCGGGATCGGCAGCACGTTCGGACGCGGATGGTACTTCGCCAGCGACTGCTCGATGAACTCGGTGAGCAGCTCGTAGAAGAGGCTGTGGATCACCTCGCGCTTGTAGAGTTGCATGTTGGAGACCTTGGCCACCGTCTGGGCGAACTGCAGGACGGCAGGGTACAAGCTCTCCGGCTTGGCCTCCACAAACAGGTTCCCGTTCTCCTCGCTGACTTGGTTCTCGGCGAGAATCCTATGGAAGATGCGCTCTTTGTTCGGCGTGTCCAAGTCGAACGAGTACGACAAGCGCATCAGGGTCATGCCGTGGTCGCAGACACGCACCCGCTCCTGCGTGCCGTTCTTGGGCTCCAGAAAGATCTCCATCATGTCGCCGTCCTCGTGATACAGCGGCGCCAGCAACTGAAGCACTCCCGGGCGGCGTTCCCGAAAGGCAACGTGATGGTTGAACTGCTCCTTCAGCAGGTCGAGGTAGCTCATGTCTCTGGCTCCCCCATTCGCGATTCACGGACCGAGTAGACGCTTGTTCGCTGTGACCAGGGCGAGCCCGTGCCCGCCAAAGTCACCGTCATCCGTGACGAGCTTCAGCCCCTTGCTCTTGCACAACTCCGCCAGCACCTGGTCGTTCAAGTCCGAGTCGCCTTGTTCGTATTCGGCGATCAGCGCTTGGATATCGAGCGTGCTGAAGCCGCTATCCACCCGCACGCAGTGCTTGAGGACTTGCTTCACGTCTCCCGCGATGTCCTTGGCGATGGGCTTGAACGCCACACTCCGCCGGAACTGCTTGAAGTCGGAAGATGCGGTGCCCTTGGACCGCAGGATGTTGTACCTCAGGCGGGCATAGGCATTGACGAACTCGGAGACGATCAAGACATCGATGAAGATCCTGCTCTGGGCCTTCAGCATGCTCGCCAGCGCCTGAGAATACACCGCGGCCTTCGCACTTCCGGGCTTGCGGGGGCCATACACCGACAGCCACACATTCGTGTCCAACAACAGCTCGTCGGTCGACTTGAACACGTAGCCGCCGATCGGCTGTGCCTTACTCGTCATCGGCGTCGTTCCCCAGCACCTCGCGCGTTGCCTTCTCGAAACGTCTCGGGTCCTTGAAGTACTCCTTTGCCGTGTCGACCACTCGCTTCAACAGCTCCAGATCGTCCGGCTCCATGTCGGCCACGCGCAGTCGCGAGCGAATCAACTGGGAGCTGAACGAGCCGTAGAGCTGGCCGATGGCGGCATTGAGGAAGGCCGAGGTCAGGCTCGTCACGTTCCGGAACGAAAGCGTGACGCTGCTCCCGTGGCGGATGGCCGCCGCGATCTGGTCGTGCAGGCGTTGCCCGTCGTCTGAAGCAACGCACAGCGGGCTGCCAACGATCTCGTAAACTGACATGGTAACTGGCTTGCTCATACGTGCGCTCCCTTGCCGCCAGCCGTCAAAAGACGTCTGTCTCCGACAACTCCGAGGCCAGCCGGTACGACTGCGTGTCCGCGGCGTTGATCTCTATCGTCACAACCGTACCCGGAAAGCAATGCGGAAACACTGCCGTGCCCACCTGCCCATCGCTTAGTACTCCATCTCGCAATTACGGTGACGTATTTTGATCATGCAATCACGCAGCTTTGGCAAGGGGACACTCCTTCGCGTGGAGTTTTTCCAGCAGACTGGCGAGGTCCTGCCGG
>JACQVA010000195.1 GCA_016210005.1 Deltaproteobacteria bacterium
ACCCTTGCTCGCGCCGCTGCGCGGCTCGTGTGTGCCGCGGGTCTTCATGGCCACACCAAACGAATAGGCAACGGGAAGGTCAACGGGGCGACTCGCCTGGACCATGTCGTTATAGAAACCCGCCTCCCCAGCCTCCAGCCTCTTCAAATGCAGCAAAGTTCCGATTTCGGTGATCTACGGCAGTAGAGGGATGAGATGAGACGAAACGGAGCGATGAGGGATGGGCGGACTCATGCGCGAAACCGTTTGTGGAATCCTGCCCGTAGCGCTATGCGTCACGCGGCCTGCGGGGGCATCGGGCGACACGGTCACTGGCGGCGGTCTCACACCGCGGGCGTCATTCAGTCGGCTCGGGAATCTGATGCTACAGCTCGAAGACGTCGTCGACTGTGAACGCCAAGGCGGGCAGTACCTGGGAGCTGATCAGGCCGCGCCGGAAGATCTCCCCGGGGCCATAGTGTTCGCCAACGAGATGAAAAACGGTCACCTCCCGCCGATCGGGATCGACGAGCCAGTATTCATCGACGCCGTTCGTCTCGTAGATCTGCTTCTTCTCCGTGCGGTCTCGCCGCGCCGTGGGGTCGGACAAAATCTCCACGACCAAGTTGGGAACCATGCGCAAGAACTTCCGTCGTTCAGGTGCGGGACCGACAGCTATGCGCTCGCCGGAGATGAACGACACGTCCGGCTCGACCGTGTCGCCGGAGGGCAATTCGAATCCGGTGCTGGCGTCGAAGACCCGCCCCAGCTTACCACCGCGAACGTGCGTGCCGAGCAGAACGTTGAGATTGGAACCAATGCCGCCATGTGGCCAGCCAGCCGGTGGAGTCATCACGATCCTTCCGTTGATCAGCTCGTAGTGGTTGAGGTCCGAACGCGGACGTTCGTTCACCCATTCCCAGAACTCCCGCTGGGCGAAGGATTCGTCGGACTGGAAGGCGGTCTCGGCCATGACGGCTGCTACTATAGCGCGCGGCGCATGGGTTTGGAAACTCTGCCCCTGCAAGCCTCCAGCCCTCAGTCCCCGCCGTCAGTGCAGCAAAGTTTCGATTTCGGTGCTCTACGGCAGTGGAGGGTCGGGGCGAATGCGGCGGTGCTTTGTGGGGCTGAAACCGAGTGACCACCACGAAGAACACGAAGGCCACGAAGTTGGAGGAGGGCCGCGGGGCACCCCAGTCCCCAGCCTCCAGCCTCTGCTTTCAATGCCGCAAAGCGGCGATTTCGGTGATCTGCGTAGGATGTCGGGGCGAATGGAGCGGTGCTTTGTGAACCGGAAACCGAGTGACCACCACGAAGAACACGAAGGCCACGAAGTGCGGCTACAGAACAAAGCGCTGAAGCCCGTCCTTCAACACCGGGACATTGAAGTTGATCAACAGCCCGGTCCGGATGCCCGCCAACTTCATATAGGTAAGGAGCTGCGCGTGATGGATGCCGAGCACTTGTTCCACCGCCTTCAGCTCCACAATCAGGCGGTCCTCCACCAAGACATCAACCCGGTATCCACAATCCAGACGAGTTCCCTTGTATTCCACCGGCAGCGGCCACTGGAGCTTGAACCCGAGCCCGGCAAGGGTCAGTTCCCGAGCCAGGCACTGCTCGTAGGTCGACTCCAGCAGACCCGGACCCAGTACCCGGTGCACTTCGATGGCACAGCCGATCACTCGATTCGATACCTCATCGAACTGCATCTTCGTGCCCTTCGTGTGCTTCGTGGTTCTCCGACTTCGTCTGCTCATGTGAATCTACTTGAATCACCCCCATGCAGCAAAGTTCCGATTTCGGTGCTCTACGGTGGTGGAGGGTCGGGGCGAATGGAGCGCTGCTTTGTGCGGCTGAAACCGGTGACCACCACGAAGAACACGAAGGCCGCGAAGTTGGCGGAGGGCCGGGGGCACCCGAGCCTCCAGTCCCCAGCCTCCAGCCTCTGCCTTCGATGCAGCAAAGTCCGGTTTTCGGTGATCTACGGCGGTGGAGGGCGAGATGAGACGAAACGGAGCGATGCTCGATGGGCGGACTGACGCGAGAAACCGTTTGTTGAATCTTGTCCATGGCGGTATGCATCGCGCGGCGTGTTGCGGCAACACGTGCACTGATCTCTCGCTCAGGATGGCGGATGGGCAGAGACGCAGCAAAAGGCAATGGGAGGGGCGATGTCAACTCGTAGAGCGACTCTTCACGCGGTAATGCTCATAGGTGTTTTCATCCTGCGAGGTCACGTTGCCTACGGTGTCGACCGCACGTGGACCGGGCCGGTCTCCGCCGACTGGTTCACCGCCGGGAACTGGAGTCCCGCCGGCGTGCCCGCCGCTGGTGACACCGCCATCATCAATGGCGGCACGGCGGACCTCGGGGCGGCGGATACGATGGTGACTGGGTTCACTCTGAATGGAGGCACACTAACCGGCAGCGGGGCGCTCACGGTCAGCGGCACCATGGATTGGGCCGGCGGGGTCATGAGCGGGACGGGCACGACCAGCGTGAGCGCCAGCGGGACGTTGGCGATCAGCGGCGGTGACAACAAGTTCCTCGACGTGCGCACGTTGACCAACGCGGGCAGCGCTACGTGGAGCGGGACCGGCGATCTCTACGGGAGCAGTGGGGCGGTGTTTGCCAACACCGGCACCTTCA
>JACQVA010000196.1 GCA_016210005.1 Deltaproteobacteria bacterium
AACTCATCGGCACCCTGAGCAGAGTGTTCGGCGATATGCAGGCGCATCCCGAAACGATCCGTGGCTACCTCCACCCATTCTGCTGATCATCATGTCCCTTTAATTATGCGCGCCTGTATAGGACGAGTCCGATGGCGTGAGCGCCTGCTCGGAGCAGCGGCAGGACTCTTGTCATTCCAGGACAATAACCCATTGTTAGAGGCATGGCAGAGCGGCAACCTTATCCTCCTCTACCATCGCATTGTCGACGATTCTGAGATATCCCTGAATCCTTTTACTGTGCCTCGCAGCCTGTTCGAGAGCCAAGTCGCTTGGTTATCGCGCATTTACACAATGATGACAGCGAGTGAACTGGTCCGCCTGCTTGCGAGTAGTCCATCGGTGTCGCGCTGCGCAGTGATCACCTTCGATGATGGGCACGAGTCCATTTTCACGCATGCATGGCCTATTCTCCAAGCGTATGGTGTTCCGGCAACACTCTTCCTTGATACAGGCCGCTTGGACGTACCACCTGCATTATCATGCGCCCAGATCATGGCGATGGTGGCTCATGGTATCGAGATCGGCTCTCATAGCATTTCCCACGTCGACTTACGACTACTCTCTGATGCGGCGCTACGCTATGAGATGGCAACATCGCGAGAGTTCCTGTCAGGGATGATTGGTCACCGGATCACCGGGTTGGCGTACCCCTTCGGATACTATGATGACCGCGTCGTGCGCTTCGTCCGTCAGGCTGGGTATACGTATGCCTGTACGTGCCTTCAGCATCGTACAAACCACTTGGGTGATGATCCCTATCAGCTGAGTCGTCTTGAGATTAACCTGCACGATAACCGGGAGAGGTTCCAAAGAAAACTGGATGGACACTATGCGGCGGTCTACGCCACATTGTATCGTCTCCAGGCGGCCATGCGTCCGTGCCGTGTCAAATGAAGACGCTGACAACTATGAGCGAAAAGAGAGCAGTATGGCCGGCCGTCAAACCGGATATCAGTGTTATTATACCGATGTATAATGCTGCCGAAACGATACGGGATTGTCTGGAGTCGATCTTGTCCAGTCAAGGTGTACGTTACGAGGTGATCGTCGTGAACGATGCTTCGACCGATCATTCTTTGGCCATTGCCCTAGAGTTCCCCTGCACAGTCATCTCGTTAGCATCCAATATTATGGCCGCCAACTGCCGCAACCTTGGGGCACGTCACGCCCAAAGCGATATCCTGATGTTTTTCGATGCAGACCAGCTGATGCAAGCGGATACTTTGCACTGTTTTGTCAATGTGCTGCATGCAAACCCCGAGATGGATGCCGTGGTCGGTTCATTCGCGGCCCATACACCGAGGTCAGGTTTCTTTTCCAAGTTTAAGAATCTCCGCCATCACCATGTGCATCAGACAGCGAACCCAGAGGGCCGGACGCTGGCGAGCGGGTTGATGGCCATTCGCAAGAGCACTTTTGATCTCTATGGCGGGTTCGAACCTGCTTATCAAGCCGCGAGCATTGAGGATATAGCCTTGGGCTACAAGCTACGCCGGAACAATCATCGGATCCTCTTTCGCGGTGATATTCAGGTGGTACACTTGAAGAGCTACACGTTCATTGACTTGTTAGTGTCCGATATTTTCCATCGAGCGATCCCATGGATAGAAGTGATGATCCGTGATCGCATCTGGAACAATAATCTCAATACGAAGATCGGAAATATTGCCTGCGTGGTGGTGTCCTGGCTGATGCCCCCGCTGGTGGTTATTTCTGGTATCCAGAGTAGCGGCATTGTAGTCGCGGCGTGCATTATCCTGATCTGGACACTGAATCGTGGCTTGCTTCGTGCGGCGTTCACCTCCTGCGGGTTCGTGTTCCTCATTCAGTCATTACTTTTTATTCCATTTATGTATTGTTATCAGGGCCTTGGAGCGATGGCCGGTTTGGCTTGCTATGCTTTCGGCCACTCGATCATTGGCAAGCGGCCAGTTGCTGAGACGAGGTATGAGATTTTTCAGGGTGGATAGCGACAGACCCAGCGAAGGAAAACTGGGGCAGACGCGCATGCAGCTCGCATCCTGCCAGGAGACAATGGGGTCTTGAAAGCGAGAGAGGTGCTAAAGAATGCTGGCGAGTGGTCCGGCCACTGTAAGGGCCATGGGGACTTAGCGCGATTGCTAGAAAGAGCCAGTAGGGTCGGCCTGCAGGCTCAGGCTTGGGAAGGCGTACTGCGAGGCGTGAAGACACATGATTGAGAACCGACGCGGCGTACGGAGACACGCGCGGCCTCAAGGCTGCGCGGGGAGACCGGGCGCCGCTGGTAGCAAGATGCACAACTAACCGAAGGGAGGATGGAACGATGGGGTTGATGTTGAAGGCGATCATCGCAGTGGTGGGGTTGCTGGCGGCGTCGGCGGTGGGCGCGGAGGACGCGCGCAAGGTGCCGCGCAGTTTTAGTCGCTTCGAGTTCGACACCGAGGTGGCACGGGGCTTGTGGGCCGAGGTCGCCACCGGCTTCAGCACGACGGAGGAGTCGGGCGTGTCCGTTGACGCGACCACGGTCGCTCCGCGCTTGGTCTACGGCTACGACCGCTTCGAAGGCGGCGTCTTCATCCTGTACCACTCGATCAGGGGCGACATCAGTGGCAGCAGCGGCGGCGGACCCGGGCCGATCGTGTCGCAGTCGTTCGACGCCGACGGCATCGGCGACTTGCGGCTCTACGGCAAGGCCGTGCCGTTGCGTAGTGAGTGGGCCGATGCCGGCTTGGGGTTGGAGGTTTCGCTCCCCACCGGCGACGACAGCGACGGGCTCGGTGCCGGTGAAGTCGGCTTGCTGCCCTACGGCAGCGCCACTGCGCATCTCGGCCCGGTCGATCTCGGCGCCCATTTCGGGTATCGCACCTTTCCCGGCAGCGACACGAGTTACTGGAGCAGCTCCAACGCCTTCGACTCGTGGGTTTACGGCGGCGGCCTCTTCGCGCCCATCACCGACATCATCGGCGTGCGCGCCGAGCTACTCGGAGAGAGCTTCGACACCAACGACTCACAAAGCGTTGTGCTCTTCGAGCCCGGAGTGGACATACGGCTAGCGGCCGGTGCAGTGGACATCCTCCTCCGCCCCACCGCCGCCGCCGGCTTCACCGACGAGTCCCCCGACTGGGGCATCGGCGGCTCGGTGGCCCTGGCCTGGGATCCAATGCGCTGAGCTGTCGCCGACGAACGCCGCCAGCCAACTCGCCATCTTCGCCCCCATGGTGATCGCTCAATGCCCCGAAAATGGCGGCAACGCGCTAGAAACACTGAGGCCGGGTGGACGCTCGTTACCAGCAAGTGATCTCTGGCACGGGTGCACGCGACCGTACAGCAGGGGCGTTCGGTGTTGTAGACCTCTTCCAGGTCGGTCTCGTCTGCCACAGACTCGATCCGCTCTTTGAGCGGAAGGATTTCATCGTCGCAGGCCATGACCGCGACGGCGCGGAACTCCAGACCCTTGGCCAGGTGCATAGTGCCGATCGAGGCGTGCACGTCGCAGCATTGAAGAAGGGTTGGATCTGCGTCGCCGCCGTCCAGCCCCACAGGAGCGTTCCGCTGACGTTCTTGGCCTCCACCAGAATCGAGCCGTCAATCGGCCCGATCGTCGCCGTGCACGTGTCGGCGGCGCGCGCTGTCCGCCCCGGCGCCAACTCGCTTGCTCCGCCCCCCTACCGCGAGCCGGTGAGGAGGCGCTGCACTTCCGCGGCGGCGCGCAGGCCGCTCATGTAAGCGGCCTGCACCGTGTCCGAGATCGTTGGCGTTGCGGTTGCGGCGCCGGCCCAGAAGAGGGCGCCGGTGTCGGCAGCGGCTAAGCGGGCGCGTGAGCCGGTGCCTCCGGGCCGCAAGAACGTGTAGCCGCCGCAGGCGAACGGGTCGGTGGCCCAATCGATGCGCCGCGCGGCCAGCAGCATTCGCCGCGGGTCGGCCTTGGGGAAGAGACGCTGCAGGTCCGCCAGCACGACATCCACCGCCTCCGCCTCGCCGAGCCGTGAGAGCTGCGCCGCTCTGGGACCCGTGCAGTAGGCGGTGAGCACGGCCGGCAGACCGGTGGTGCCGTAGAACACCGGCCAGTACAGTGTCACGGGCCCCGTGCCGCAACCGAGGTTGGTGAGCCACCGCGGCCAGAAGGGCTCTTTGAAATGCAGGAGCAGCTTGAGGACGGGGCCCATCTCCAGATGCGCGAACGTGGACCGCTTGTGTTCCGGCAGCTCGGGAACGAAGCGGACCGCGCCCGACTTGAGCACACCGAACGGCAGGGTCGAGATCGTGGCGCGCGCCGTGATCTCCCGGCCATCACGCGCTATCAAGCGCACTCCGTCTGGCGCCCAGCGAACGGTCTCGACCACGAAACCGAGACGGATGTCGAGACCCTTTCCTATGTATGAGGGCAGTCTGTCATACCCGTCCGTGACGCGGTGGTAGGAACCGGTCTCGAGTTTGAGCACCCGATCCTCGAGCAATCCCCGCACGCCCACGTCGTCGATGCTGCCCGGGAGGTGTGCCGTCAACGTCATCTCGGCCATGATGCGCGCCTGGCCACGAAAGCCGTGGCGCTCGATGAACTCGCGCGCCGAGATGTCCTGCGAGCCGATGCGCCGGATCTGCCGCAGGATGGGAAAGCTGGGCCAGACGCTCGGTTGCATGAGAATCCAGGGCAGCCAGAGTGTGCGGCCTCCGAGGTTGAACATGCTGTTGCGTGCCAGCGGACAGGGCCTCACGGTTAGTGAGGCCGAGTGGATTTCCGGCCAGGTCTCGGCATCGCCGGTATGGACGAACTCGGCTCCGCCCTCCACCGGCACAGCGCAGAAGTCGCGCACCGAGTAGATGCGCCCACCGATGCGATCACGCGCCTCAACCACCGCGACTGCCAAGCCCTGACGGGCGAGCGCGCGCGCCGCAGTGACGCCGGCCATTCCGGCCCCGATTACCACCACGTCTGTCATTGCCGCGGCCTCCGGCCGATCGAGATGAGATAGAGCAGATCGTGGGCAATAGTGGCGGCGGCCAAGGCGGTTTGCCCAGCCGGATCGAACGGTGGAGCGACTTCAACGACATCGGCACCGACAATGCGCAATCCGGCTAAGCCGCGCAGAAGCCGGCGCGCCTGCTGCGTCGTCGGGCCGCCGACCACGGGTGTGCCGGTGCCCGGGGCGTAGGCGGGGTCGAGAAAGTCGACATCAAACGACAGATAGGCGGCATTACTGCCGACCACGTCACGGATGGTCCGCGCCACCGCTTCAACGCCCTGGTCGAGAAGCCGATCGGCATCGATGACCGTGAACCCGTGCGTCTCCGGGTTCGGTGTGCGAATGCCCACGTGCACCGAACGCGCTGGATCGACGAGGCCCTCGCGTGCGGCGAGAAAGAACGGGGTGCCGTGGTTCACGTCGTCGCCCAAGTCCCACGTATCCGAATGGGCATCGAAGTGGATCAGCGAGAGCCGGCCGTGCCGCTGGGTGTGCGCTCGCAGCAGCGGGTAGGCGACGGTGTGATCGCCTCCCAAGGTGAGGACGGCACTGCCGGCCTCGATGATTCGACTCACGTGGAAGTCAACGGCTTCCATCATCCGGCTGGCATATCCGGGAGGAAACGCCAGATCGCTGTAGTCGATGACGCGAACGCGTTCGAACACGTTGAAATCCCACGGCCACAGTCCCCACGGATAGCAGGCCACGAGCGACGACTGTTCGCGGATGGCGCGCGGACCAAGCCGGGCGCCCGGACGGTTCGTCGTCCCCTGGTCGAAGGGGATACCCACGACCGTGATGTCGACACCCTTGAGCTCCCGCGTGTACTGGCGCCGCCCAAACGAGAGCTCACCGGCATACGCGGCCGCCATCGCGATTGCTTGACTGAGATCTTCACCGAGATCCATGGCGCGTGCTCCTTTCACCGAGTCTGCGGGTTCTCGTTCAACGCGGCTCGCACCTCGCGACGAGCCAGTCGGCGATCCGGGAAAACACCTCTGCAGGCGCAGCTAACCCGGCCAGCAGATCGTCGTGCCCGAAGTCGACGCTGAACCCGCCGGCGACTCCCGCGCGCAAGAAGGTCTTGTCCGAACTGCCGCAGGCGTCAAAGGCCTCGCGCACCGCCTCTGCTGGGCGTTGCAGATCGCGCGCTGCGGCCATGACCAGCAGCGGCAGCCTGACCTCGTCGAGGCGTTCGGAATAGACCACCGAGCCGTCCCGGCTGCACATCGTGCGCTCACGCACCCAGAGCGCGAACTGATCGACCAAGTCCGTTGCCTCGTCGGGGATGCCGTTGCGCATGTAGCGGGCGACCACCAGCGGATCGCTGTTGCAGGCGCGGAAGCTGCTCTCGAGGACGCGGGCGCCGAGATAGGCGAGGATTGGCCCGGCCAGCCGCGAGCCGGCGCCGAACGGCACCCGGCCGCGGCGGCGTGCCTTGGGGGCCGATGTCACACCTGGTACCAGTGCGGTCGGCGGCGTTAGCACCGGGGAGCCGCAGGTGACCGCCGCCCGGATAGCCGTGGCGGTGCCGGCGATGGCGGCCGCGTACAACGCCTGGCCGCTCATTTCCATGCCGATCCAGAACGTCTGCGTGGCGCCGTTGATCTCACAGGTCCGGCCCACCACCGCCGGCAGATCGCGCTCAACGAAGTCGTCGAAGTTCCATTGCAGTGACCGAGCGTTGCCGCCGTCCGGCCAACTGTCACCGCGACCCCGCAAATCCACGAGCCAGGTGTCGAACCCGTGCCGGGCGAGGTACCGGGCCAACGAGTAGCGCGGATGGAGATCGAAAATGAATCGGCTGCCCGCCATTCCGTGACTACAGATCACCGGGAAAGGCCGAGGCCGTCCCGCCGCCCGATACCGGTACAAGGCCAGGTTCCACCCGTCTGCGGTGCGCGCCGTGTGGCGCTCATCCTCTGCCGTGCTCCAGTCAAAGCGGCGGTAGGAGCGACCGAGCGTGAACAGGGCGGCAGCTAGAGTTGCCGCCCCCTGTAGTAGGCCGCTCTCGCGGGTGGCGCCAGTCATTGCCTGGCCGTTGCTCGGTGCCCGCTCGGGAGTCGCCGCCGATTCGTCCCGCCTACGAGTCGGAGGATCACCTGCGTCAGATGCCGCTTGACGCGCGCCGCCACCGCGGCATCGGTCACGTCGCGCCCGTACAGGTGGCGGTAGTGCGACGCTGCCAGCACGTGATTGTGCAAGATGCCTTCGACGGTAATCAGCAGCAGGTCGGTGTCGAGACCGACCGCGCTCAGCTGGTGGCTCGCCAGGTTAGCGTTGACGAAGCGCACCCAGCTGCGATCGCTGAGCACCAGGCGCCCGGGCACGCCCTCGCCCAATACCGCGCGCGCGTTGAGCGCCACCCGCCCCCGGTTGGCCAAGAAGAAATCGAAGAGCCTGTCCACCACGTGTTCAACCAGGTGCGTGGCGGCGATAGGCTCGGCGAGGATGCGGGAGATCAATTGTTGCACTTCCTGGTCCCAGCGCCGGATGATCTCCTCATAGAGCTGCTGCTTGGAGCCGAAGTGGTGCTGAACGGTGAACATCCGCACGCCGGCGACTTTGGCCAACTCGCGCAGCGACGTGGCCCCGTAGCCCTTGCGCGCAAACAGGCGCTGCGCCTGCTGCAGCAGGCGCTCGCGCGTACCGGCCGCCGCCACCGCTGAGCGCCGGCCCGGCAGACGGGCCGTGGCTGGCGACGCTCGGCGAGCGCCCTGCTGTTTCGGCTTGACTGTGGTTGGGCGGGCAGCAATCATACGCGCGCGATATTGGTCACTTGACCAAGGTAGTGCAAGCGCAGAGCGATCGTCAAGATCACCGCGGGCCCGGCCGGCGCGGTCAACATCCTAAGCGGCGGTTCGGTGCGCGCAGTACATCAGCCTCGATGAGGCGGAAGGGAGCGTGTTATGGCGGTTGTCTACCACGACGAGGATGCACGGTTGGAGGCGATCCAGGGACAAACGATCGCGATCCTGGGTTACGGCAACCAAGGCAGTGCGCAGGCCCAGAATCTGCGCGACAGCGGCCTTGCGGTGATCGTCGGCAACATCGACGACTCGTATCGCCGGGAGGCCGTGGCGGCCGGCTTCGAGGTGGTGTCGATCGCCGAGGCCGCCGCGCGCGCCCAGGTGCTGTTTCTGCTCACGCCCGACGAGGTCATGCCGGAGGTCTACGAGCGCGCCGTCGCGCCGCATTTGCAGCCGGGCGACCTGCTCAACTTCGCCCACGGTTACAACATCGGCTTCGGTCTGATCGTGCCGCCCGACTTCGTCGATGTCGTCATGATCGCGCCGCGTATGATCGGGGCCGGGGTGCGCGACTCGTACCGCTCCGGCGAGGGCTTCCCGAGCTTCGTCGGCGTGCACCAGGATGCGACTGGTCGGGCCAAGGAGCGCTTGCTCGCGCTCGCCCGCGCCCTCGGCTCGACGCGCGCGGGCTGTTTGGAGATGAGTTTGAAAGACGAGGCAACGCTCGATCTCTTCAGCGAGCAAGCCTTCGGACCGGCGTTCGGCCGGATAATGCTGACGGCGATCGACACGCTGGTCGAAGCGGGTTACCCGCCCGAAGCCGTGCTGATGGAGCTCTATCTTTCCGGCGAATTGGCGTACAGCTTTCTCAAGATGCGCGAGCTGGGCGCGCTGCGGCAGCACGAGCTGCACTCGCACACCAGCCAGTACGGGACGATGTCGCGCAGCCTGCGTTACTTCGACCTCGATCCGCTGCTGAAGCAGAAGATGCAGGAGTCACTCGAAGAGATCCGCTCGGGCGCGTTTGCCAAGGAGTGGTCCAGCGATCGCGAGGGGAAGTTGGAGTTCATCAAACGAGCCCGCGAGATCCAGAGGAGCCTGCCGATGACCAGATGGGAAGACGAAACCCGGCGTGTCTTCCGCATCGGCGATGCTGCCGAGGGCATGAAGCCACGCTAGGAAGGGGCAACGGCGAGGACGCCAGGCGTCGGGCAGACGTTGGTGAGTGCGTAATATGCAGTGACGTGGTCTCCGGCTTCGAGCCAACCTGGTACCTTGGGTGGTAATTCCTGACGGAAACTTGGAATCCTAACGGCTTGCGGCCGACGCGGCCCAGCGTCATTCCGGTCGTGGCCCAGTGGCCCGAGCTGCTAACCCTAGAACGGCTGCTGGTACTGGCGCAGTTCGATGCGCCCGCTCAGACCAGGCCGTGAAGCTTCGCGAAGGGATCCCAGGCCGCGTCGCGGTGCCACTCGTACTCGGTGGCAACAGCGAGCATCGTGCTCATGGGCTCGCCGCTGATTCGTGCGATCACCGCCAGTGCCATGTCGATGCCAGCCGACACTCCCGAGGCGGTCACGAACTTCCCGTCCTCCACCCAGCGGGCTTCCTTGACCCAGTCCACCCGCGGTCCTTGCGCCGCCACCCAGTTGAACAGCATCTTGTTGGTGGTCGCGCGCCGGCCGTCGAGCACGCCGGCGCGGGCAAATAGCGCGGTGCCGGTGCACACGGTCATAGCGATCTCGGCCGCCGCGACACGCTGCGCCAGCCAGTCAAGCATCGCCTGGTTGTCGATCTCCTCGCGGGTACCGATGCCGCCGGGCACGAGCAGCAAATCGAGGTGCGGGCAGTTGTCGAAGCCGTAGTCGGCAACCACCGCCGGACCCTGTGCACTGGCGACCGCTCCCTGTCGTTGTGCCACCATCGCGACACTGAGCACGCCCGTCAGGTTGCCGAACATCTCGACCGGCCCGAACACGTCGAGCAATTCGAACCCGGGGAAGAGCACTACCCCCAATTGTTTCAGCTGCGGCTCTGCCATGCTGGCCTCCTGTGCGGCGGTGGCGCGCTCATAGGGAGGCGCCGCCGGTCGTGCAATGACGGGCTCGCTCCACCTCAGATGCTGATCGGATACTTGCCCCAGCGATGGGCCGCGTCGACCATCCACTCGAGCCGGGTGGCATCGACGAACGGGTGGGCATGCGCCGCCGATAAGATGTAGCCGCCGCCGCGGGCGGCGGCGCGGATCGCCTGCTTGACGGCGCCTTCGACCTCCTCGCGCGTTCCTTTTACCAGCAGGTGCGAGACATCGAGGTTGCCGACGAGCGCGAGCTTGTGCCCGACCTGCTCGCGGACTTTGGCGAGATCCATGCCGGCGGTGGGCTCCATCGTCAGCAGGCCGTCAAAGCCCCACTCGACGAACTTGTCGAGGAACCGGTAGATGTTGCCGCACGAGTGCCAGAGCAGTTTCTTCTTGTGCCGGTGGACGAGATCGGCGATGCGCCGGTAGCTCTCGCCGTAAAACTTCTCAATCAGCTCGGGGCGCATCAACGGGCCGGTCTTCTGTCCGAGATCATCGCCGCCGCGCACCACCTCCGCCCCCGACTGCATCACGCCTTCGAGGTAGCGCAGGTAGAAATCGGTGTGAAACGCGATCATGCGCTTGACGAACTCCGGCTTCTGGTAGACCAGCGTGGTGAAGTTGACGAAGCCCATCGGTTGCCAGCTGTTCTCGAAAATCCCCGGCGCGGCGTAACCGATGGCGAGAATGCGATCAGCATACGCCTCGTCCAACTTCTTGTGACACGCGGTGGCGTCGGCGATGATGCGCTCGAACACCGGCCGCTTACGTTCGACCCAGGTCTCCCAATCGCGCTCGGTCGGGCACAGCGGGCGGGTGTAGTTGACGATCATGTTGCCCTTGCCGTCGGAGCCCATTTCCCAGACCCGCCCCCAGACGTCGTGAAAAGCCAGCCCCAGCGGTGACGGATCGGGGTTGAGTTCCATCTGGTAGTAGATCGTCCAGTTGGCGTCGAAGCCGAGTCTGACGGCGCTCTCTAACGCCCCGGCGATGTTGCGGTAGAGCATGCGGTTCCAATACCAGCCGGTATTCATCAGGCGCTTGAGCACGCTGCGCCAGACGGGCTTCTTCATCAGGCTGACGACGTCGGTGGGCTTCTTGCCCAGCACCTGGTTGATGGTCGCCGTGTCCAGGATCAGGCCCATGACCGGCACGCGGTCCGGCTCTTCGTGGTTCAGTGCCGTCAGGAAGCGCCGTTTGAAGTCCGTCACGCCGCGCTCCAGGTCTTGATGATGTCGGTACCGGTGACCGCGTCGGGGGCGAAGGCGTCGGCACCGATTTCGCCGGCAAAGCGTTTTGTCAGGGCGGCGCCGCCGATGATCACCTTGACGGTGTCGCGCAGGCCGTGCTGTTCGAGGGCGGCGATGACCGTTCCGACTTCACCGGCGGTGATGGTGAGCAGGCACGACAGCCCGAGGGCGAGCGGCCGGTGTGTTTTGACCGCGGCGATGAAGGCTTCGGTCCGCACGTCGGTGCCCAGGTCGACGACCTCGAAACCGCTGCTGCGGGCGTAGGTGAGGAAGATGTTCTTGCCGAGGTCGTGCAGATCACCGGCCACCGTGCCGACCACGACGGTGCCGCGGCGGGGTGCGGCGCCGGCGGCCAGCCGCGGGGTCAGCAGCGCCATGGCCGCTTTGGCAATCTCGCCGGCGTAGACCAGCTCGCCGACGAACCACTCACCGTCTTGGAAACGTTTGCCGACCACCGCCAGCGCCGCGGTGACGGCATTGACGGCCTCCGGCGCGGCGCCAGCGTCGCCGCCGAGGATGGTGCGAACATGGGCGACCGCCGCCTCCATGTCGAGACCGAGTATCGCGCTCTTCAGTTCTTCGATGATCGCACCTGCCATGGCGGCATTCTTATCCACCACGGCCCGAGCCCTGGCAAGCAGCGCCGGCGATCCAGCATTAAGACGGGCGGCGGGGGCGACCATGCCGCCCCCGCCGCGTTGTAATCCGCCGCTCGCCGGGGCTGTAGCGGGCGAGCTAGAGTGAGGCGCGCAGGGTCAGGCTCACCATCCGGCCCGGCTCGGGCACTTCGGTGCCGGTGTAAGGGTTAAGGCGAGTCATGTGCTCGTGATAGTTGTGGTCCGACAGATTTGACAGCGCCAGCCCAAGTTCGTAGCGCTCGCCCCAGCGCAGCCCGCCGAGCAGATCCAAAGTGGCGAAGCCGGGGGTTTCGTTCTCCCCAAAACCGGCGTCGATGCGGTCCTGGCGATCGACCAGCCGCAGCCTGGGGTTCACCCACGCCAGCCACGAGCCGGCGCGGGCACGCTCGTAGCGCAAGCCGATACTGCCTTCGAGCGGCGGGATCTCCGGCAGCGGCTGGTCGCTATCTTCGTTCTCGGCGCGGACGTATGCCAGCGAGCCCAAAGCACTGAGATCGCCCGTGAGCGCGTAGCTGGCGCCGAAGTCGAGGCCGGCGAGCGTGGCGAGCTCCAGGTTGCGGTAGCCGTAGATGGTGTCGGGCTTACCGTCCATATTGAGATCGGCGGTGGCCAGCTTCACCTGCTGGATGTAGTCGTCGATGCGGTTATAGAAGAACGAGCCGTTCACGCTTAGCCGTTGCCAGTTCGCATTGGCGCCGATGTCGGCCTCGAAGCTCTGCTCCGGGTCGAGCAGCGGGTTGCCGATGACGTAGCCGCCGCGTCCGGGGCCGAGGGCAAAGAAGCGTTCGGTGGTATCCGCCGTGCGCAGGCTGCGCCCGAGGGCGGCGAAGAGGTCGAGCGCTTCGATCGGCGAGTAGATCAAGCGGCCGTTGGCGCTGGTGTTGATCTCGAAGGCCGTAACGTCATCGGCCGCGCTACCGTTGTAGTGCGCGAAGTTGCTGCGCGCCATGGCGTCGGGGCTGGCGCCGGCGTCAACCAAGTCCAGCCGCGCCCCGACGATGGTGCGTACGCCGGGGAGCAACGGATACGCCAGTTCGGCGAACAGGCCGCCGTCGAGGATGTGGGTGTCGGCAAACACCTCCACCGCCTGTGACATGCCGCCCATGCCGGACGCATGCCGGGTGCCCTGCCGTTCGAGGTAGTAAGTGTCGCCGCCGAATGCCAGCTTGCCGTTGCCGGGCAACGACGCGTTCGCTTGTACCCGGCCTCCGGCAGTGCGCGAGTCGAGCGGAAACACCATCGGCATCATCTGCGCGTCGGGTTTGCCGCGATTGCTCATGCGGTGGTGGACGTAGTTGTAGTATCCGGCGAGTTGCAGCTCTTCGAGCGCCGGCAGCGGCTGCTGCTTTGAATACGCCAGCGAGCCGATGACGGCGTCATCTTCGTCCGCGTTCATCATGGTGGTCGCGTACTGCACGTTGCGGTCCGAGTCGAGGTTGAGGTCGAGGCGCAAGCGATCGCTGCGCGTCGGTTGCCACAACAGCTTGCCGGCGAAGGAGCGGTTCTCGAAGCCGGAGGGTACCAGCTCGCCGCTGCCGGACTGGTAGTTTTCAAAGTCGCGGTAGCCGGCTGCCAGCCGCGCCGCGGCGGTGGCACCGCCGGCCCAAGTGGCGCCGTGTACGCCCCAGCCGTCGACGTTGGTGACGTAGCCGGCCGACAACGCGCCATGGGCGGCGAACTCCGGCGACAGCTCAGGGGCCTTGGTGATGATGTTGACGGTGGCACCAATACCAGCCGGGCCGCGGGTTACCGTGTACGGACCTTTGACGACCTCGATGCTTTCGATTTCTTCCACGTCCACGAGCGAGGTGGGCGGGTCCATGCGAAACGGGTCGGCACCCCAGATCTTGGTGCCGTCGATTGAGACGTTGAGCCGGTCCGCCCGCATGCCGCGAATTACCGGGTCGACGTGGCTACCGGCGTAGCGCTGGCCGCTGACGCCGGGCACGGACGAGCTGAGCAGCTCGCCGATGTCTTTGGCCGCTCGTTCCTCGGCCTCGCGGCCGCCGATAGTGGAGTTGGCCGTTCCGTCCGTCACCGGCAGGCGCTTTTCCCAGACCTCAACTTGCTCGATCTGCTCGCGGCCTTCCGATGGCGGCGGGCTTTGTGACAAAGCGGTGCGCGGCATGGCCGCCACCGCGATGCCAACAGCGATCATGACGGCAGCGCTCCGCAGAGTGCTGCCGCGGTGGGTATTCATCACGCTCATCGTAATCTCCTCAAGTGTGCCGCAGCCGGTGCACCGCAGTGGTGCCGCCGCGCTGCGGCGAGCCGATCCCTGCCCGCGGCCCGCTCACGAGCACGCCGCAGACCACGAGGAAACCTGAATGGCCGAACCGGGCGATCGGCAAGCGGGCGAGCTGATACGGCCGGGCCCGGCGCGGAATAGGTGCGAAGTCTCCCGCTACGGGGCCGAAGCCGGGTTCCGGCTTGCGCGATGATCCGAGTCCGAGCCTACGCCGGACGGCGCGGCGGCGGATCGGGAGGCGGGAAGGCGATATCGGCGAACCGCTCGAGAACAACCGCCTGAGCGGGCATCGCCGCTTCAGTGAGGGGTGCGACAAGCAACGCCGGCGGTACAAAGCGCGGAGCGAAGCTAACCGCCAGTGGTTCGGAGTGGCCGCAGGTATAGGCAGCCGCCAGCGTCACACCAGAAGGGCCTCGCCTCGCGGCGGGCTGCGCCTGGCAATGGCAGCGCAGGCGATGGGTCGCCGAGCTACTGCGATCGTTGCAGCGGCAGCGGTGGGCACAACAGCCGGTGTGCTCGGTTACCAACTGGCGCGCCAATTCGTTCACGATCGCGCCGTGGCTGGCGGCGCTGAGCCCACACGCGAGCAGGAGCGCAACCGCTTGATGCGCCACGCTGCGAAGATACCGGGGCCGTTGCGAGAAGAGCATGTTCGAGACTTCTAGCCTTGACCGCGTCGCCTGTCCCGGCGCGGCGGCCTCATATAATGCGCCTTTCCTGGCTTGACGCAACGTGCCCACCGGCGAGCTTGGCCCAACCTGGGACAACCTGGGACAAATGCTGTCCTTGCGCTCGTTATGCTCATCTGGGTATAACGAGCGTCCTGGAGGTGGGGATGGAAGACGCGCGTCCGTGGCCGCGCCAGCCGAGGTTCCGAATCACCCGGGTTGCCCTCGGCGCCGCGCTAGGGTTGACGGTCTTGTTGCCCGTACCGCTGCACGCCGATGACCGTTTGCTCGACCTGCTGCGGCAGAAGAGCGTGCTGAGCCCGGAGGAATACGAGCGCCTCGAGGGCGCGCGGCTGTCGCCGGGGCCGCGCGCCGGGCTCATTGAGGTGTTGCGTAGCAAGGGCGT
The DNA here is from genome assembly GCA_016210005.1 of Deltaproteobacteria bacterium. Taxonomy (NCBI): domain Bacteria; kingdom Pseudomonadati; phylum Myxococcota; class Myxococcia; species Deltaproteobacteria bacterium. The sequence continues at coordinate 15,026 of JACQVA010000196.1, forward strand.
TCTCAGCAAGCAGGAAGCGCAAGGGCTGGCCCCGCCGCCTTCGACAGCTGAGACAGTGGTGGCCCCGCCGGCTGACGCGCCGCAACTGGGGTACGACGAGGGCTTCTTCGTCCGCTCGGCCGACCGCAACTTAGCGCTGAAGTTCAACGGGCGGGTTGCGAGCAACCTGCTGTTCTTCGAGCCCGACACGACACAGACCGACAGTGCGACGGTGGATCGCGGCCGTCTCGGTGCCGAGGCCACGTTCCATAAATACTTCCGCATGCGCCTGGAAAACGACTTCGCCTTCAGTGCGGGCTTGCGTGACGCCTTCGTCGCCGTCACGCCGAGGCCGGAGTTCAATGTGCAGATCGGCCAATTCAAGGTGCCGTTTAGCTACGAGGGGCTGCTGTCGAAGAAGTATCAGGACTTTGTCGAGCGCGCCGCCGTTGTTACCAGCACGGTCAACCCGTCGCGCGACGTCGGCATCATGGCCCACGGCCGGTTGTTCAACGCCGCGCTCCAGTACCAGCTTGCCGTCATGAACGGGGCTGGGCAGAACCGCAGCGACAACAACAGCGACAAGGATGTGATTGGCCGGCTGGTCGTGGCGCCGTTTGCGGCCGGGCACCTGCGCGGGTTCAACATCGGCGGCGCGGTGAGCTACGGCCATCAGCCCGGCGAGACGTTGAGCGGGACCAAGCAGACAACTAGTAGCATCGCAGGCGTGACCGAGACCGGCTTCAACTTCTTCCCGGCCGTCGCTCGGCAGGGTAAGCGCTGGCGCACGGGCGCCCATGCCGCCTGGTTCGACGGCCCTTTCTCGCTGTCGGGCGAATATATCCAGACCGAGGAAGCGCGCGGGGCGTTGCCAGACTTGGAAACAAACGGTGCGTACGCCGGCGGCACCTGGCTGCTCACCGGTGAGACCAAGCCGTTCAACGCGCGCCTGCGGCCCGCCAGCGCACTGTGGGATCCGATGCACCCGGGCTGCGGTGCGTGGGAAGCCGCGCTCCGTTACGAGTTCCTCAAACTGCGCCACGGCGCCGATACCAACACCGCTAGCCCAGTCGACAACCGCTACGATGCCGTTGTGGTTGGGCTCAACTGGTACCCAAACGAGTTCTTGCGTTTATCGCTGAACTACCTGTACGGCGCTTTCGATCATCAAGGCAAAGACCAGTCCCCCAATCCGGACAAACGCGCCAGCAACGCCGTGCTCGGCCGGGCGCAACTGGAGTTCTAAGATGCGGCGCGGCGGTCTCCTCGTCGTACCCGGTTGCGCTTGCGGGGGTATTGTAGCTCTGTGCTTGCGACTATCCCGCTTGGTGGCGGCGTTGGCACTGGCCGTGGTCGTGCTCTCGGTGAGGCCCGTTGCAGCCCAGGGGCATCTACGACTCTCCACCACGACGAGCACCGAGAACTCCGGGCTACTGGCGGCCATCCTCCCGGCGTTTGAACAGCGCTTTCACCTCAAGGTGGATGTCATCGCGGTCGGTAGCGGCAAGGCGCTAAAGCTGGCGGAGAACGGCGATGTCGATGTCGTGCTCTCGCACGCGCCCGAACTCGAGGAAACATTCGTCAAAGGCGGCTTCGGCGTCAACCGGCGCGACGTGATGTACAACGACTTCGTCATCATCGGTCCGCCGAATGATCCGGCGACACTTCGGGGCAGCGCGAGCGCGGCGGACGCTTTCAAAAAGCTGACCGCCGCTCACGCCATCTTCATTTCGCGCGGTGACGAATCCGGAACGCATCAAAAGGAGAAGGAGTTGTGGCAAGCCGCCGGCCTGGCGCCGGATGGGGACTGGTACGTGTCGGCAGGGCAAGGGATGGGCCCCGTGCTGCTGATGGCCGACGAGCGGCGCGCCTACACGCTGGCAGATCGTGGTACCTATCTCACTTACAAACAGAAGGGCGAACTCGCGATCGTGTTTCAGGGCGATTCGGCGCTGTTCAATCCCTACACGGTGATAGCCGTGAACCCGGCGCGTCACCCGGATGCGAAGTACGTCGAAGCCATGCAGTTGATCGGCTGGTTGACCTCGCCGGCGGGCCAGAAGCTCATCGGCGAGTTCACGCAGGGAGGGGAGAAGCTCTTCCACCCGACGGCCGTAGCGATGCCCGAGGGGCACTGAGGCATGCCGACTTCGTCCAGCGCCGCGCCGGGTCGGCCAAGACAAACGGCCGCGGGCGGTGTAAGGATCGCCGCGTGAAGTCTACGGCGGCGATTGCACTGCCCGCGCTCGAGGCACGGCACCGCTCGTGGTTGCTGCGCGGTGATCGCCCGGTGCTGGGCGAGCGCCACTTGGCCATCCTGACGGCGGTGCAAGCGCTGGGCTCGCTCAACGCGGCGGCGAAGCAGTTGCGGATTTCGTACCGCGACGCGTGGGAGAAGATCCGCCGGGCGGAGGCCGCGCTCGGTGTTCAGCTGATCGCTACGCAAACTGGCGGACAACGCGGCGGCGGCAGTCGGTTGACGCCGGTTGGCGAGCAGTTGGTGGCGCGGCTTCAGGCCTTTCACGACACACAACAAAGCGCCACGACGCGCGCGGCCGCGATCCACTTTGGGCGAGTGAGCACCCGGGCGCGCGGCCGCGACTGCGTACGACTGGCGACGACCACGAGTCTGGTCGACAGCGGCCTGTTGCGCGCGCTGCTGCCGCCCCTGTCGCAGCGCCTGGGCCTCGCGGTCGAGGTCACCGCGGTCGGCAGCGGCGCCGCCCTGCGCCTGGCGCACACGGGCCGCGCCGACGTGGTGCTGGCGCACGCGCCGGCGGCAGAGGAACACGCCGTCGCGATCGGCGATCTCGTCAACCGCCGGCCGGTCATGACGAACGACTTCGTGCTGGTCGGCCCGCGAGATGATCCGGCGCGCGTGCGCACCGCTCCTGACGTTGCGGCGGCGCTGCAACGCATCGCCGCGGCGCGCGCGCCGTTCTGGTCGCGCGGCGACGGATCCGGCACGCATTTGCGCGAACAAGCGCTGCTGGCCGCGGCGGGTATCGCGCCCGGCCGCTGGCATCATCGCCAGCATGCCGGCATGGCCTTGGTGCTGCGTCAGGCCAGCAGCGCGGGGGCGTATGTGCTGACCGACCGCGGCACCTTCGCCGCGCTCGGCGATCAGCTGGCGCTCGACATCGTCTTCGCCGATCACGTGCACCTGCGCAATCCGTACTCGGTGCTGGCCACCGATCCGTACCGTCATCCGGGCGCGAACTACCTGGCCGCGATGGCCGTCATCGGCTGGCTCACCTCGCCAGCCGCTCAGGAACTGATCGGGGCCTATCGCGTCGGCGGCCGGCCCGTCGCGCAGCCGACGGCGCGCCGCCGGTCCTAGACCGCAAGGCAGATGGCTATTGCGGGCGTTATGTTCTCGCTGGTATGGCGCGCCGACCAGCGTCGTGCGTCTCGCCATCGCGACACGAAGGGAGCTTATGCAAGTACAGGATCGGCTGTTCATCGGGGGCGACTGGGTGCAACCGGCCACATCGGCCACTATCGACGTGATCTCCCCCCATACCGAGGAAGTCATCGCCCGCGTGCCAGAGGGTCGTGAGGCGGACATCGACCGGGCAGTGGCGGCGGCCCGCGAGGCGTTCGATCACGGTCCGTGGCCGCAGCTGCCCGCGACAGAACGCGCTGCGGCCATGGCGCGGCTGTTGGCTCTGCTGCAAGAACGCGCCGCGGAACTGGCCGTCACCATCACCAACGAGATGGGCTGCCCGATTTCGTTCTCGCACTTGGGCCAGGTGATGGCGGCGAACATGGTGCTCGACTATTTCATCCGACTGGCACGCGAGTATGCCTTCGAAGAGGTGCGGGCCGGGGCGATGGGACCGGTGCTGGTTCGCCGCGAACCCGTTGGCGTGGCGGGCTGTATCATTCCGTGGAACGTGCCGCTCTTCACCGCCATGTTGAAGCTTGGCCCCGCGCTGGCGGCGGGCGCGACCGTTGTGCTCAAGCCCTCACCGGAAACCCCACTCGACGCGATCATTCTGGCTGACGCCATCCGCGAGGCCGGCGTGCCGGCGGGCGTGGTGAACATTGTCCCCGCCGGTCGCGAGGTCGGTGAGCACCTGGTCCGGCACAGCGACGTGGACAAGATTTCCTTTACCGGGAGCACCGCGGCCGGGCGGCGCATCGCCGCCATTTGCGGCGAGCAGCTCAAGCGGGTCACGCTCGAACTCGGCGGCAAGTCGGCGGCCATCATTCTCGACGATGCCGATCTGGCCGGCACGATCGGCGGCTTGCTGCCGGCGGCGATCATGAACAGCGGCCAGGCCTGCGTGGCGCAGACTCGCATCCTCGCCTCGCGTGCCCGTTACCGCGACGTGGTCGACGCCCTCGCCGAGGCCGTGCGCGCTGTCACGGTTGGTGACCCAATGGATCCGTCAACTGCATGCGGTCCGCTGGTCGCGGCGCGCCAGCGCGTGCGCGTGGAAGGGTACATCCGCATCGGGCGCGAAGAAGGCGCCCGGATCGCGTGTGGCGGCGGCCGGCCGGCGGGATTGCCGAAAGGCTGGTACGTGGAGCCCACCGTGTTTGCCGGCGTTGACAACCGGATGCGCATCGCGCGGGAGGAGATCTTCGGTCCCGTGCTCGTGGTGATCCCGTACGATAACGTTGACGATGCCGTGCGCATCGCCAACGATTCCGACTACGGGCTGTCGGGATCGGTGTGGACCGCTGATGTCGACCGCGGGTTGGCGATCGCGCGCCGGGTGCGCACCGGGACTTACACCGTCAACGGCTTTGCCATGGAGTTCAGCGCGCCCTTCGGCGGCTTCAAGGCGTCGGGACTAGGCAGAGAGCTAGGGCCGGAAGGATTGGCGGCGTTACCTCGAGCCGAAGCAGATCAATCTCCCGACGGGCTACCAGGCGCGGCCGCTACAGTAGAGCGCACTCAGTGGACTTCTTCGAGGGCTGTCAGAATCAGATTCGGAGCCTGTGAGGAAACACCGCTCCCGTCGCCGGGCTTCAGTCGCACGTCGAGCCGTTCGCCGACCGGAGATGCGATCGCCGCTGGAGACGCCGTACACGCAATGCACGGAGCGCTTGACGGCGTTCGGCGGGCTACTGGCGCTGGTGAAGGTTCTGGACCTGATAGAGGTCGAGCGGGCGCTTGGCGCGCACTACGTGCACCCGAAACGGGAGCAAAGCTGCCGCTGAACAACAGCATGAGCATGCCCAGCACCATCCGGTACCCGCCCCTGCTGCCCTGCACCAAGGTGTTGGTGTGGGCGAGAAGTATGTATGGGCGCTCGCGAAACAGGGTGCAGCAATTTGCAGATCGACCACCGAGCCGTTGCGGACGTAGGTTCGCCCGCGCGGCAGCCGGTTGGCGTAGTCGCTGTAAAGCTCGAGGTTGTCGCACCACGCCTTGCCCCAGAACGTCGTGGCGATGGTCCGCCCCTCGATCACCACCGGTGACACGGGGTGCCCCTTCTTCCTGAGCTTCGCCATCTCGCGCTGGGCTTGCTGCCGTCGCACGGCGACGGGCACGTAGGGTCGATACCCGTAGAACATCGCTTCGGTCTCCTGCATCGCGGCGTTGACCCGGTGGATGATGTTTCCGAGGAACGTCCCCAGATTTTCGCAGGAGCCCTGGAGTTCGCTCATCGGCCGCGCGGGAGCATGTCGTCCACCCGGACAAACGCCCCCGGAAGCGCAGCGACATCGAGACGCTCGCCGCGGCGGGCAACGCGCCGTTCGGCATAACTGCGCATGCCGGAGTTGGGCGCGCTGAAGACTTCGACACAGCCGTCCCGTAGGTTCACGAGCCAGTACTGAGGAATGCCGGCTGCCGCATAAATCGCGGCCTTGGTCAGTCGATCTTGCAAGAGGGAACTATCGGCGATTTCCACGACCAGAAGCGCCGCGGTTGGGTGCACATCGTCATAGTCCGAGTCCTGACCTGGCACCACGGCAACGTCGGGTTCTGGCACAGAATACGCGCTGGTGATCAGCGGCAGTTGGACGCGAACGACCGCCCGGCCCGCAACCGCTTGCCGAAGGGCCGTGTCGACTCGTGTGGTTGCGGAGGCATGTCGCGGATTTTGTGGGGACATGGCGACGATCACCCCTTCCAGCAGCTCGACGCGGTCGTCGGCGTGGAGATCCCCTCTCTCGACGAGGTCGAAGTATGCGTGGCTCGTGTATCGTGCTTCGACTGGTGCAGTTTGCGCCATCGGTGGCATCCTACCCACTCACTCGATTGATGAAAAGCGGCGTTTCGCGCTCGCTGAGCCGGCCTTCGTTGGCTTTGCTGGCAAGCTCGTCGACGCGCGCTTGCATCTCCGGATCGGCTCGCAAATCAGCGATCCGTCTGGCGACCTCCGGGGTCAAACAGCCGGTGAACGGGTCGAGGACTCGGTCGGGCACGTCAGTCTGCACACTCTCGTTCATCGCGGCACGTGGAGGGACGTTAGCATGCCTCGGAAGGTTCGGGCAAAGCCGTATCAAGCGTTGTCTGAAGACGAGGTCCGCGCCGACTGGCAAGTGCTGCCCTGGATTCCCGGACGTGGGTAGGAATCGGATGGCGACCCAGGCCGCCGGAAGCCGATGGACCGAGAACGGGCACGCATGCCAACGAGTGAGCAGCCCACATTCCAGGTCGTTGACACGAGGTCGGCCGCCACGGTGGCGACACCTGCCTCTCGCAGACTCGTTCGCTGCCGGATCTCTCGCACCCTGATCATTTGCCGCCTACGGCGTCGCCACTGTGGGGTGCGGGAGCATGCTCCCGCTTTGATCCCGCTTTGGCTTTCGCCTGACCGCAGCGAACGAACATGCTATCGTTGGGCCGCTACGTGGGCTGTAAACCAAGGAGGCAAACGATGCGTTCAGCCGCAGTAGATGAGCAGGAGCTGATCGAGAAGATCCGCGCGCTCCCGCCTGAGAAGGTGGCGGAGGTCGAAGACTTCGTCGATTTCCTGCGCGACCGGCAAGAGGATCAACGCCTGACCCGCGCCGCCTGCAAGCTGTCGGAAGCCGCCTTCGAGCGAATCTGGGATAATCCGGATGACGCCGACTATGACGCCCACCTCCACCTTGGCAATCGAACCTCAAACGCGTAGTCTAGCCCCGACCCATTTCGGTCTCGCGTGAGGAACGATCATGACAACGATCCACATCGATCTGCCCGACGAGATCTCCTGGTCGCTCAAGGAGGCTCCCCAAGAATTGGCGCAGGAGATCCGCATGGCGGCGGCAGCCAAGCTGTACGAGCTCGGCAAGCTCTCGTCCGGTCGTGCTGCGCAACTGGCGAACGTCTCCCGAGTTGCGTTTCTGCAGGCACTCGGCCGCTACGGCGTAGCCTCGTTCGAATTGTCGGAAGAGGAACTTGCCGAAGATCTGCGGAATGCCTGACCTGGTCATCTGCAACACGTCTCCGTTGTTCTATCTTCACCGTCTCGGCAGATTGGACTTGCTCCGCGAGCTGTACGGCAGCGTAACTGTTCCAGAGGCCGTGGCTGCCGAGTTGCAAGCAGGCCGTGAGCAGGGAGAAGACGCCCCGAATCCGGCAACGGTGGATTGGATCGAAGTGCGCTCCGTACGCGTGCCGCAACTGATCGCATTGATCACCGACTTTGGTCCCGGGGAAGCTGAAGTGCTCGCTCTCGCCCTCGAGAACCCGAGCAGCTTGGTCATCCTCGATGACCGCCTGGCGCGGGCTGTCGCGAAGGGCCGCGGACTCAAGGTGACCGGCACTGCCGGCGTCCTGCTCAGAGCTAAGCGCGAAGGTGCTTTGCCCGCAGTCGCTCCCCTGATCGCGGAGCTGACACAGCTCGGCTTTCGGCTGGGACCCGCGGCCACACGGGCAATTCTGACGCTGGCGCGCGAGTGACCTCGGAGCACAATTCATTTCGGTGGTTGATCACTGCTGACTGCCGGTACCTGGTCAGCGATGCCGACGATACGCCGTCTTATCGCCCGGCCGCTGATGCAGGGCACGCTTGCACTCGAGTCGCTTTGAAGCGTGTCAGTCGCGCTGCGGACAACGGGCGGTTGAAGGAAGTGTAGGCGGCGGGTCTGATCCCGAGCGCCTGCACGCGTTGCGCGAGGTCGTCGATTCGATCGATGCCAACGTCACCGATGCTGTAATGCCCATCCCGCCAGCCCGTGGCGTGGAGGGCGAGAGCTCGCTCAGGGCAGAAAGAGGGCTCCGCCTTCCAGCATGCCCGCGCCCACCCAGAGGAACACAACCGGGCCGTCTTCAGGCAGACGCCCCTGTCGGATGTCTTCGTCCAGTAGCAGCAGGGTCGATGCACTGACTGTGTTGCCAATCCGGTCCACGTTGTGTGGCACGCGATCCGGTGAAATGCCGAGGGCCGCGGTGAAGCTCTCGATGAACCGATAGTTCGCTTGATGGAGGTACCACCGACGGACATCCTCAACACCGAGCTTCCACGTCTCAGACAAGCGCAGCCAGGCCCGCTGCATCGCCGGGCCAAACTGGGCGGCAACGTCACGCCCATCCATCACATAGGCGTGCTCATCCAGCGTTCCGGGATTTGGCGGCACCGCCGCCCCGCCACCGTGATACACCACCAACGGGTGGTCGCCGTCCACAGCGCAGTACGCGTCCATCAGGCGTGGCCCCTTGCCTTCCCCAAGCACGACCGCACCGGCCCCATCGGCAAACAGCGCGGCGGAAAGCCAGGCACCCGGCACTCGCTTGTACTGCTCACAGGCAACGAATGACGACACGTCGTTCGTTGCCACGACGAGCGCTGTCCAGTGCCCCGACGCTTGGTGCGCATAGGCGCGGACTTCCTGCAGCACTTTGGCGAGGCCGGCACAGCCACTGTCCGTTTGACTCACGACGGTGGTCGCGCGAAGGCCGAGCCGCCGGTGCAGCGCGATCGTGTCTGCCATGAAATGCAGACGATCCGGCGTGCAGGTCGTCAGGCACAACTGGTCGATCCGATCAGCCTCCACGCCGGCAGCTTCCATGGCCTGGCGGGCAGCGCGTTCGGCGAAATCCAGTCCCGTTTCGGCTGAGAGTTTCCTCCCTGCGGCGCAGTCGAAATTGAGGCTGTGTCCGCGCACACCTGTCTTTTCTTCGAGCCATGCCGAGTCTCTCGGCGCTCGAACGTACTCCAAGATCTCACGGTTCCCCGTTACGGGCAGCGTGTACGCACCCGTCCCCAGAACGCCCACGTTGCTCATGGCCTCGCTCCCGCTGTCTCTGCCTCCAACCACTTCAGCTCAAGGGTAGTTGTGACGTTGTCATGGCTGCCGCTGGGGTCGGGAGCCACCGTCGCCATTTGGATCCACGTGGGCCGCACTTTGTCGTGCTGCACCACAAAGTCCTTGCACGTTTGCACCTTGGTCAGCTTTCCGTCGGACTCGAACATCCTCATCGATGTCATCACGACTGCGCCCAGGACCCGATCCAACTCGATGACGATCTTCGGATATGGGCCGTTCTCCCCGGTCAGCAGCACGTGGCCGTCGCGATGCGTTTTCTCGATCCACCGATACGTCTCCAGCAGCCAGTGCAGATCACGGAAGGAAAACGCGGACCCTTTGATCGGGAAGTCTTGGCCGGTCTGGATGCGCCGGACGGGCCGGTCGGGGCTGACCCGATACTCCTGGCGCCGGGCGCCATCGCGAATCGTATCCGTGTAGCGCGGCCGCGTGCCTGTCGCGTACTGAATCACCACCCGCGCCTCGCCCGGTTGGATGACAGCTTCCCGCGTGAACCGATCTACTTGCTGATCGTCGGCCCGCATCGTTAGCTGCTTCACCTCAGCGGCTTCGCCGGGCGTCTGAATGTTCGGCAGCACGTGCTCGCGGATGATCGCCTCGGGAGCAAGTTGAAGCAGCGGGTCGTCGGGCGGCATTTCGGCCCGCGCCGCTTGCAGCGCTGCCCACAGCACGCAGCTCGTCACAAGATACGCCTTTGCCACGTTGATCATGCGCCGCTCCGCATTCGCCTGAACGATGGCGAACTTTCTGTGTCGGTCATCAGTCGACTCTCAGACTTTCGAATTCCCACGCCGGTCGCGGATCGGTTCAGCCGTTGGCGACCACTATGGTATGAATGCGATGGGGTTCTTGATGAACGGTGACGTTGGCGAAGCCAGCGGCACGTACGAGGTTCGCGAGTTCGCGCGGCGGCCGATACCGCATCGGCCAACGGATCAACCACCGGAGGACAAGTGCCTCGGCATTCCAGTTTATGTGACAAGTGATTAGCCCCCCCCCCCGCATCAAGCTGTTGGCGGATTCTTGCGAGGAGCGAGACCACCTTCCTTGCCGATCGGTAATCAAGGAAGCCGACCATCTCAACGAGGTCGGGCCTCCAAGCGCCTCCTTCACAAGCGTGCGTGACGAATTCTTCTGCGGTGCATTGGTAGTACCGGAAGAACCGATCCACCCCGCGTTTTTGCGCAAGTGCCTGCGCGTACTCGAGTGCCTCTAGGTCACGGTCGAGGAGCCGCACCTCGATGGATAGGCCGGAACCGCAAATGGCTGCCTGGGTTTCTACGACGGCCTCGATGACGGCTTGGGCCGAGCCGCACGCAATTGAGAGTACCCGCACGTCCCTTCCGGAACTCGCGACCTTACGGATCTCTTCGGCGAGCCAGTGCTTGGTGATACGAAAACGGTTCCGGACCGCCTGGGCATTACGCATCCCGAGCCACCACTTGGCCAGCCGATGGCCAAGAGTCCCCGGAGGGTCGTGGAAGCGCCAGTTGTAGATCACGTCCAAGGCGCGAAATCCCCGCGATCCAGAGCGGATCTCTCGGAGGGTTAGAGACAGACCGTCAAACCAAATGCTGGCGACCTTCGGCGGCCCCTCGTACCAGCGACGCCGCGAGTGTTTGAGCGCGAGATTGAGGCTTCGCTTGGTAACGAGGGTGTACGGGCCAATCCAGAGGAGAACGACCAGGAGAGTCTTCGCGAGGGACCACACGGCAAGTGCCCACATCAGCGGGAGAGCAGCGCGATATGCCGCGGTCTGTTGCTCGAGCCCGTCAATGGACGATTGCAGCGGTTGCAGCGGGAGTTCGGTCATGAGAAATCGCTCTCTGCCGAGAGGCAGCAGCATCACCCAGCCTCCTTGTGCGTGCCGCCGAGCGTTCTGCTGCTGCCGCCGCTGGTCTGTCCAGGCGGAGATACGCGCACGGCCCACGGCAAGAACGGCGGCATGATGAACAACACGCCGAAGGCACAGAGCCACAGCATGAGCGGCACTTGCCACCCGATCTGCTGAATCGGGCCGTAGGCCGAGAGCAACAGCGGTGCAAAGCAGAGACTATTCAGCACGGCATCGGTGACGACCTGCTCGCCTTTGAGCCGGAAGGTCGCCCGGCGGGCATCCTCGAGGTCGCCGCCACGTTGAGCGCGCGCCACGTAGAGCGCGCCGAAGTACATGGTGAAGTCGTTGGCGGCCGAGTTGGCCATGGCCAGGTATGCCGCATTCGCTTGATCCAGCCGGATCTTCCAAGCCGCCATCACGATCAGCGCGGCCGCCGTAGCAAAGACCGACGGCATACCCATGACGAGCGACAACCGGTGCGCGGAGACCGCGACACGACGGTTGCCGCGCCGCCGGTTGCTCGCGATGAGATACCAGGCGACCAAGAGGTATCCGACGTAGTTCCAGCCCGTCTGCGTAGCGATGTTCCACAGCTTGCCCTTCCAGATCTTCTCGTCAACACGGCCGTACAGCGGCGACTGGCCGCCGAGCAGCACCTCCAAGCGCGGAAACTCGGCGCCGATCCGCTCGATGTCATCGCGAAAGCGCTGGGTGTCGAGACTGGTGTTGGTGCGGTGCTGCAATGCCACAATCCGAATTGCCCGTGGCGTGTACAGGGTCTTGCGCACGCCGAGCTTCAGCGGCGCGTCGTCGATGTACTGGAAGATGATCCGCGCCTCCTCCTCGGTCTCGGGCACATCGTGGCCGAACTCCTCGCGCGTCAAGCGGTTCACGGTCTTCAAGATCGAGCCAGCCACACTCGTGTTCTCCAGATGCTCCACCCGCGCCAGAAACGCCGATGCATCACGCAAGAAACCTGGGTCGTATATGGCGCCGTCGAGGCGCGTGACCGGGCGCACCATGACCCACATCCCGTCGGCCCACATGCCCCGGTCCTGCATATTCTGAAACGCTTGGTACACACGGTGGCCACGGATGAACTCGAGTGGATCGCTGCCCAGCGGAATGCGAGAAAACATGATCGCACCCGCGGCCACTGTGGCAAGCAACACGACCAGTGCCGTGCGCGGCATCTGCATGCGGGCCATTCCCTGAATGCCGTGCCGCAGCGCACGCACCACACGACCCTCGCGTTCTTCCTCTCCCGGAAGGGTTCGGATCCACTGCGGCAACACGAGCTGTGCCAGCACATAGACGGCCACGAGCCCGACACCCGAGAGCACGGCCATCTCGCGAATGGCCCGCACATCGAAGCTCCACCACAGCGCGGCCATGTTGCCCAGGCCCAGCAACAGTGTGAACGCGCCGAGAACGATCAACACCCGGCGATCCTCCCGATCCTGTTCGCGCAGAATAAACGAAACCAGCAGCACCAAGCTGCTCCCCTGCACCAAGGTGTTGGCGTTGGCGAGAATGATGTACGGCCGCTCCCGAAACAGCGTCAACTGATCCAAGAGCGGGATGCTGCCCCGGACCCAGATGAGCCCGACGATGAGCAGCCCTGTCCCGAAAAGGGAGAAGCGCAGATCCTTTGTGCTCAGCCAATAGACGGCGATGATCACCAGCAAGCCTAGCGACACGAGCCGGGACATCTCCGCGGGCAGCATGCGACTGATGGCCTCGCGTCCCAGCGGCCAGCCGACCGGCCACCACGACTCGTACCGCGGCGTGGGCGTCAGCGAATAACGGATCAGCTTTTCCCACCATGGGATAGGGCGATCTTCAAGGATCTCCGCCAGCGACCAGTACACGTCGGACTGGTCGAAGCCCTTGGGCAAGATCAAGATCTGCGCGAGGCGGTTCAAATCCTCGCTGAAGAGGATTCGTCGGTTCACCGGGTCCTGCGTCAGTGTTTCGCGGACGTGATCAAGATCGACGAAGCCGTCGCGTGCTGAGTCGAGGTATGGAGTCGTAAACAACTCCCCGTCCGCGAACCGAAGGTTGGGCAGCGTATCGAGGCTCAAGAGTCCCGCGCTGGCACCCGGAACCTTTTCCTCCAGCAGCCGTCGCATCCGCGTGTACTCTTCAATGGCCTCGCGGCCGAAGGGCTGCTCGTGAATCAGCGCGATGAAGTCACTGCCCCAAAACTCCCGCTTCACTTCCTCGTCCTGCTGAACGTACGGGTCATCCGGATCGACAATCGCGTCTTCCAGAATCCCGCCGGGCCGCACGTAGGCGTTCAGCCACACGCCGATGGCCACCGCGCAACCGAACGCGATGGTCACGCTTCGCCCCACCCACTTCTTCCGGTCTGTCTTGCCCATCGGTTGATGCCCCCCTCGCTTGTCAGAAAAAGTGGTACTGCAAGCGTGTGCCGAGCCTGTCTTCGTGCCGGATCATGTCGAAGTACGACGGACGCGCCGCGTCGATGATCTCGCCGGTGAGGGCAACGCTCACCTCGGGGTCGTCCAAGAGACGGTAAGAGATCTCGGGCTGCAGCAGCCAGAACCGCTCCGTGAAGTCGTAGCCGCCGCGTAGCCGCCCTTGCAGACGCCAGCCAGCATCGTACCGCACCTCGCCGAACAAGAAACTCTGAAAGAAGCGCCGCTCGCCAGCGTTCACCACACCGGCAGGGCTTTGAGTGCTTCGGTCGTCACGCAGGTAGTTCAGGATGAACGTCCAGTTGGGAAGGTTGACGTCGAAACCACCGGCGCTCTGGACGAAGTTGTCGCGATCGGCGTGGGGGTTCACGAAGTAGACGACCTCGGCGCGCACGAGGATTTGCTCGCCAAGTTGCTGCGACGCGTTCGCACCGCCGGCCTGAAGTCCGGGGTAGCGATCGATGACTCGGCCACCAGTCGGCCCACTTTCGGCAACGAAGATCGGCAAGGAGTCGCGGCCGACGTATCCGATCAGGGCCACGTCGAGCTGTGCGATCTGTGCCCCGACCCGGGCGCCGGCCTGCGTCTCGTTCCATCGGACCGGAGGAAGCTCCTGTTGCAGCTCGACCCCAGCGGGCACAATGCTCCAGCGGCCCTGAGGCAGGCGCCCGAGCGTGAACATCAAGGGAACCACGAAAAGGTCGAGATAGGCGCTGCCGCGCTCGTAGCGTCCCGAGATGGCGGGCACCCCTTGGTCGATGCGCCGGAACGGGTCCGACGCATCGCGGGGCGTCATCAGGTTGGCCGGCTTCAACTCATCGATGAGGCTCCAGCCCGCGACCTGCGCCCCTTGCATCCCCAGTCGGAGACGAAGCTGATCGGTGGCCTGGTAATCGAGGAATGCGCTGCTCACCGACAGATACGCGCGGCGACGCTCGGCGTTGCGGAGCGAGTAGGCGGCAGCAGTGAAGTCCGCGTCGTCGCTCACGGCGCGCGCGTCGAACTGATACGCCAGCGGTCGGGCGAGATGCCCATCGCTGTGAACGACCAGCTCCAGGAAGTTCTCCCAGCGCGGTCCGCTCGTGTCCGGGTCCGGGTAGCCGAGGGTCTCGTAGGTGAGGTGTGCGTGGGGCGGGGCGGGTAGTGCAGGCGATCGGGATGGGGCCGCCATGTGCGCGACAAGTAGGCCGAGCTGCAGGGTGGCGCAGGTGACCGCGAAGGCCCGTACCAATCGGGCGCCGCCGCCGCGCCAAATTCTCCGCACCACATTCTGTGTCGGTACCATTACCCCCGGCGCGGCGGGGCCAGTGCACTGGGGCCCCTGCCTCTTGTGATCCCAGGAAACCTACCGAGCCTTTCCGGACAATCGTCACCGGACGATGGTCCGTAGACTATTGTCAAGACGAAAGCAAGACATTGCGTGCGATGACCACAGCGCGCCCGAAGTTCTCGCAGGTCTTCAACGGGGTTGTCCGCCGGCACCGGCTCAGCCAGGGCGTCTCGCAGGAAGCCCTCTCCGAGAAGGCCGATATCGACCGCACCTACGTGGGGCTCCTGGAACGGGGCCAGCGCGCGGCCGGGCTGGATGTCGCCAAGAAGCTGGCAACCGCCCTGGGCCTGACCCTCACAGCCATGATCGAGGAAACGGAACGCGAGTGGGAAGCGTCCGCCCCCGTGGGGCCAATGGCATTCGCTTAAGGAAACTGTGCCATTCGTTTAAGGAGATTGCTCAATCGGTCGGTGTGACAAGATTTGTCATGCGTTTGGCGATGGCAGGGAGACTCAGGCGGGCGCCAGAATGCCGCTGACCTTTTCATGCTG
>JACQVA010000197.1 GCA_016210005.1 Deltaproteobacteria bacterium
GAAAAACCCTCCACTACCTTGCTCTGATGCTGCCACACCCGCGTTGCCAGCTGGGAGGTCACCCCAATGTGCAGCGTGCCGTTCCGTTTGCCGGCCAGGATGTAAACGCAGAACTGCTTGTCCATAGCGCCAAACGCCAAACTGGATTCCCGCTTTCGCGGGAATGACGGCCATAACACCGAACCACGTTACCCACAAATTCGTCGCGCACCCAGCGAGCTTCAGCCGTCGAGCACCCGCTTCGAGACTATCCGCATCTTCATGTCGAACTCATACACCACCGGCACGCCGGTGGCGAGGTTGAGTTCGAGCACTTGCTGGCGGGTAAGCTGATCGAGCTGCATCACGATCGAGCGCAAGCTGTTGCCATGGGCAGCCACTAGCACGTTATTCCCGGTCTTCAGAGCCGGGACGATCTTGCTCTCGAAGTACGGCAACGTGCGGGCGGCGGTGTCCTGCAAGCTCTCCCCGCCTGGTGGCGCGATGTTGTAGCTGCGCCGCCACAGGTGCACTTGCTCTTTGCCGAACTTTTCCGCGGTCTCGGCTTTGTTGAGCCCTTGCAAGTCGCCGTAGTGGCGCTCGTTGAGGGCCTGGTCCCGTTCGATGGGAATGCCCGCTTGACCGATCACCTGCAGCACGATGGCGAGGGTTTCGTTGGCCCGTTGGAGCACCGAGGTGAAGGCGCAATCAAAATGGATGTCGCGCAGCTTTTCCCCCGCGCGTCGCGCCTCCTCGCGGCCCTTGTCGGTCAAGGGCACATCGACCCAGCCGGTAAAGCGGTTTTCGAGATTCCATTGGGATTCGCCATGTCGCAGCAAGACCAGAAGCGCCATGCGCCGCTGGATAATCGGCGCGCTAGCACGTGTCAACCGGCACCGGCAACTGCCGCCTTCAACAACGGTTGAGTCAGTTACTCGCCCTACTCCTCGCGCATGGCGTTGGGAGGAGTTGGGGTGGGCTTGGCCTTCAAGTAGCGGGGCTTTTCCGGGGGTTCCTCGCGCTCCCGCGGCTCACCGACCAGCTCGGCCGGATACTCTTCTGGCTCCCGCAGCTCGAACGCCTCATCCTCTTCTTCTTTGCGCTCGGGATGGATCGGCGCCGGTTTAAGCGCCCGGCGCCCGTGTAACCGCATGCAGCGCTCGACCCAGCGTAAGTCCTGATTGAGCACCCGTCCCACGTCGGTCAGCTCCACCAGGCGGCTAGGTACCCGGCGCCGCATGTAATCCACCTGGTGAACAATCTCGCTGCAAGGCAGGCGGTGCGGCGCAACGCCATCTTGCGGTGCGACCCGCCGGCGCACCGGCACCGACTCCGCCGCCCACGCTGCCGCCGATAGCCCCACCAGTAATGCGCAAGCGACCAACCGCTGCTTCTGCGATCGGTTCGCAGACGGTCTTGTCGGGAACATCCGTACCAATGTAGCCGGAGGTCACCCACTTCTGCAACCGGTAGTCGCAGCCTGCCACTGGCCGGACCGGCGACGGACGGTAATGCCACAAGCCGCGAGTCCAACTCACGTTGACACGACTGGGGCCGCTTGCCATCATCGCGCGCCACACACCGTCACCTTGTCGGGAGATCACCACATGGCTGTGATTCAGAAGCAGAAGGGTAATTTTCTCGAAGATTTCCGCGCCGGCCAGGTCTTTCGCCATAAGGTCGGCAAGACCGCGACCGCTGGGCTGCTCAATGCCTTCACCGAGTTCGACATGACCACGAACCCGCTCAGTAAGAACCGCCGCTACGCCCAGCGCTACGGGTTTACGGAATGTGTGCTCCCACCCGGTTTGGTGATGAACATCGTCTTCAGCCAAAGCGTGGAAGACATCTCGGAGAATGCGCGGGCCAACCTCGAGTACATAAATATGCGCTTCGGCGCGCCGGTGTACATCGGCGATACGATTGAAGTCAGCTCCGTTGTGCTAGGGGTGAAGCCTTCAACGCGCGATCCCGATCGCGGCGTCGTGCACGTGCAGACCACCGGCCGTAACCAGGATGGGCTGGTGGTTCTTACCTATGAGCGCAAGGTGCAAGTTTGGAAATCCAACTCGGATGCCCCAGTGGAAGATAAAGCCATTGTTGCTCCGGCTGTCGACGTGGTGCCGCGGCTGCCCCCCTACGATGCCACGCGTGCTTACGGGGAGTTGGCGCACCTGACCAGCGCCGACACCTACTTCGAAGACTTCACCGTGGGTGATACCATCGAGCATTCGCGCGGCCGCACCATGACGACTGAGCACATCGCCCTCACCGCGATGCTCGACAATACCTCGCAGGTGCACTGTAATCAGCATCTGATCGACCAGAACCCAGCGAAGTACCTCGGCGGTCAACTGGTGATCTACGGCGGCATTCCTTTCAACCTTTGCCTCGGCCTGTCTTGTCCGGACGTGAGCGACAACGCGCTCGCCGACCTGGTGTACACCTCCGGTCGACACACCGGCCCTCTCTTTGCCGGCGACACCGTCTTTGCCACCACCGAACTGCGCGGGAAGCGGGACTACCAGGGGCGCGACGATCTCGGCGTGCTGGTCACGACGCTACGCGGCCACAAATTCAAGCGCGGCCAGGGCTCCGCGTTTGAGCGGGTGGAGATCTTTTACTTGGAGCGGGAAGTGCTCGTAAAACGCCGCAGCCATTACACCTGATCGGTGTTAGGCGGGCCGGAGACAAAGCGGGGCGTGGAATGGCCCTGGCCCCCACACCCCGCCGTAGTCGTGTGCTGATTTAGAACTAGGCTGGGAGCTTGCCGCGGCGCCAGGCCTGATAGTGGTTGGCGCAGTAACCCTTGGCCACGTACGCTTTGCCACAACCCTTGACCGAGCACACACGCTTCGGCGGCACCACGTTTTCCTTCGGCGGCTTCCAGCCCTTGAGCGTCTGCGTCGACACATCCAGCCCTTCGTTCAGCAGGGCGATCACCACCTCGGTCTTCGAGGCGCCGAGATCCCGCGCGACGCGTTGAATGGCGTCGCTGATGTGCACCGGGATCTTCACGTTCATCAGCTTGCTGGCACTCTTCTCGCGCCCACGCAGATCGGTCAGTCGTAGATCGGCACGCATACTACCCTCCTTTGGTCGGTGAGCTTTGTGCGGGTCCCAGTACCCACACCACAAGCAAGCGTCTACCCAATTTTGCACCGCAAGAAAAGCCCCGGCGGACCGCGGAATCACCCTAGTTTTGGTGAATATCTGCTGTACTAGCCACTCAACAGGCGGCCAATTTTAGTGACTGCATCACCGCTATTGCGGTGGGGCCGGTTGTGCAGCGGCTCAGTCACGGGTGGTAATGCGCCGGCGGACCGCGTCACGCTACGCCGTCATTGTACGGAATGGAAACCCCAAGCCTTGCTTGCCGGCCGCTGCCCGACTCTGCTCAGACGCAGTTCGATTGCGGCAGATCCTATGATTTGGACAAAGAACGCGCGACGTACAGGGAAGCGGGGGAACTGGCAACTGTGTATGGCGAGAAAGCTGAGGCCGGGTACAGCACCCGCGGCGATCAGCACTGCAAGCTAGTGATTTGGCACAGCATGATGCCCCGCGGGGGCGCCATCGCTACTCGTCGCGCGCCGCCCGGTCGGGCGCTGGCAGGACAGATGATCCGCCGATGACGTGGTCAGGCGGCGCGACGCAACTTGATTTCCGCTTCCAGTCCGACGGCCTCGACCAGACGCAACACGCGATCAATCGTCACCTTCTGCAGGCTTCCAGATACGATGCCGGTCACGGCGCTACGCGGGAGGCCGGACCGCTCTGCGATCTGTGCGTGTGTGAGCCCTTGACGATCCGCCTCACGGCATACGGCGGCGATGAGCTGCGCCTTCAGCACCGCCTCCAAGCCGCGGGCCGCGGGAATTCCCAGCTGGGCGGAGAGGCGCTTTGCCGACGTAGTACGTTTCATGCCCTCACCTCCTTGAGCCGCCGCCGTGCGAGGTCAATGCTGCGCTGCGGTGTTCGTTCCGTTGTCTTCTTGAACGCGTGGAGCACCGCGACCGATCCACGCCCGATCACAGCGTAGATAATGCGATACTACCCTGACCGATCCTTGAGGCGCAATTCGTGGGCACCCGGCCCGACGCTCGGCATCGGACGCGACAAGGGCATTGCCAAACCGAGGCCAGCATCCAGGCGTGCCAATGCGTCAGCCAGGTCTGAGCGGATCTCCTCCGGAAAATCGCGAATCTCTCGCCGCCAAGCTCTCGGGAATTCGATCACGTTTCGATGGTCTCATTTGTGAGACGAATTGTCCAGGACTTGGGGCGGCGATGGAAGGGCCAGGGGCGCGAGAGGAAAAACCGGACGCCGCCGCAGAGGCCGTCTGTCAAGACTCACGGTCAGCCAGCCCGGCCACGTTGCCGATCGGAAGGTTGCGCTACGTTTCGCGCGGGGCGTTCTTCAGTGGCAGCTACTTCCGCCGTAACGTCGGCGGCGTGGGTGCCGACGTTACGGCGGCACCGTCACCATGGCCGCCACGCCGTTTCTTCTTCAGGTAAACACCGCCTACGCGCAGGCTGGGGGATCGGCACCGAGCCTTCCGGGCGTCGACCTCAAGTTCCAGACCCGAATCGTTCGCCTCGCCGCCGCCATCGACTTGAACCGCGCCATTGGCGTGCGCGGGTTGTCTGTCGGCCTCATCGACGTAACGAGCCTCGTCATACCGGCCAAAGGCCTACAGCTTCGTCACCTCCACGCGCGTGTCGCGGTCGGTCATGCTCGGTTGCAAGCAGATCGTCATCGGCCGCAGATGGAACTGGCCGCCGGAGAGCTCGACCGGATTGAGCGGGGTCGGGATCAAGTTCTGGAAGCCCTTCTGGCCGCGGAACTGGTAGTTCTCCCAGGCGTGGTAGACGATGAACTGCCCCGGCCGCACGCTCGGCGCCACCTTGACCATGATCTCGAAGCTATCGAGGTCGTTGTGCACGCGCACGTGCTCACCGTCGGTGATGCCACGCGCCGCCGCGTCGACCGCGCTCATGTAGGCGACCGGTTCGCCGCGCATGTTGCGCAGCATGATGCGGTCGTCGCGCCACGCCGCATGGATGCTCCAGCGCGTGTGCCCGCCGGTGAGTTGCAGCGGGTACTTGCCGCCGGCCGTCGGCGGGTCCTTGTGCGTCGGTAGCGTCTCGCCCATCTCCAGGTAGAGGTCCTGGTCGAGGTAGAACTGGATGCGCCGCGACAGCGTCGGGTACGGCTTCTTGTCGAAGACGTGGTCGGTGAACGGCGTGATGGTGTCGTCGGGCTTGAACTTAGTTGCGACTCCGATCGAGGCGATGCTCTTGCCGGGAGCGGTGAAACGCGCCCAGCCCTTCTTCTTCAGATCGTCCCACTGCACGCCCTGCAGGTTGCTGGTGTTCTCGATCAGATAGCGGGCGACCTTGTCGTCGTCAGTCGGTCCGTACTCGCCCTGGGAAGAGAACGTGTCGTAGAGCCCGACAAACGAGCGCTCGCGGCCGTTGCGATCTTTGAACTCGGTGATGCCACGAGCCGCGGCGCGGGCGTCGACCGCCTTGGCCAGCAGCGCGAAGATCTCCCAATCCGACTTGGCCTCGTGGAACGAGGTCGCCTTCTCGCCGGCGTGGATGTAAGGCATCAGCGGCGTCACCCACTTGTGTTCGGTGCGCTCGTACCAGCCCGCCGCCGGCAGCACGTAATCCGACTGCAGCGCGGTCGAGGTCATGCGCCAGTCGATGGTCACCATCGTGCGCAGCTTGGGCCACAGATGCTTGAGCAGCAGCGGATAGGCGCGGATGCGGCGCAGCGGATTGCTCACCAGCGAGAACATCACACGCGGGTCGTTGCCGGGCTTGGGCCAGACGTACTGCCAGCCCTTGGACAGCGATTCGTCGAGCACCTTGCGCACCGGCCGCTTCAAATGCGGGTCCCAGTCTTGCAGCTTCTCGCTGGCTTCGAGCAGCCCGCCGTGGATGTACCAGAACAACGCGCCCGAGGCTTCCATGCCCGACTCGAAGCTCTTGCGGCTGCGCTCGTAGACCATCATTTCATCGGTGTAGCCGGCGAGCTGCAAGCGCGCTTCTTCGTAGAGCCCGTAACCGTAGATCAGCCCGCGCAACGGCAGGCTGAAGGCGGAGACCACCCACTGCTCGAAGGCGTCGTGCATGAGGAACGGGAAGCCGACGAAGCCGCTGCCTTTCTTGCCGTAGTTGCCGGTGAGCGCGAAGACCAGCGCCTGGGTGCGCTCGGTGAGATTGCCGTGGTAGTACTTGGCGAAGTTGCTGGTGGTTACCATTGACGCCGCCTTCGCCTTCGCCAGGCGATGGGCGAGGTCGCGAATCAGGCCCGCAGGTGTCCCGCTCATGGCAGCGGCTTTCTCAGGGGCGTAAGTCGCCAGATGCTCGCGCAGCAACTCGAACACCGGACGCACGCCGACCTTCTTGCCGTTGGCGAGCGTCGCCTCGAAGCGGCCTTCGAGCGAGGGCGCGAGACCTTCGAGCGCCAGGCTGCGCGTCGGCGCCGGCACGACACCGGCCTTAGGGTCGTGCAGATACAGCTGGTCGCCGTCGCCGCCTTCCTTGAGATCCGAGCCGCGCAGAAACCGACGGTTATCTTCGCGCACCAGCATCGGCAAATCGGTCTGTTCCTGCACGAAGGCGCGGTCGAAAAGCTTCTCGGCGATGAGCACGTGCGCAACGCCGAGGCCGAGCGCCGCGTCGCCGCCCGGCTTCACCGGGATCCATTGATCGGCGTGGATCGACGAGGCGCTGTAGTCGGGTGTGATCGCGACCAGTTGCGCGCCTTTGTAGCGCGCCTCGAGCAGGAAGTGCGCGTTCGGGATTTGGGTGTAGAGCGGATTCGCGCCCCAGCACAGGATCAGGTCGGAGAAGAAGTAGTCGTCGGCCGAGCGCTCGAAGACGATCTTTCCGAAGGTCTCGGCCGCGCCGCGGTGGCCGTCGCCGATCTCGGTGTTCATGTCGAGCGCGGTGGAGTCGAGGAGCACCCGCAGGCGGGACTGCCCCGCCGTTTGGGTGCCGGTGGAGATACCCGGCCCGAGATCCCAAATGATGCGGTCGCTGCCTTCCTTGACGATGGTATCGATCATCGAGTCGGCGATCTCGTTGAGCGCCTGCTCCCAGGAGAGGCGTTCCCACTTGCCCGAACCGCGTTCGCCGACGCGCTTGAGCGGGAACTTGACGCGCGTCGGATCGTACATGCGCTCGCTGTAGCACGCGCCCTTCTGGCAACCGCGCGGATTGAAGTCGGAGACGTCGGGGCGGACCTGCGGATAGTCCGCCACCTGCTCCTCGCGCCAAACCACGCCGTCCTTGACGTAGACGTTCCAGGCGCAGTGGGCCTGGTACCAGCAATTCACCCAGTGGCTGCTGCGCACGACCTTGTCCCAGACCCATTGCTTGCGGAACACATCTTCCCAGGTGCGGTAGTCGGGCAGCGGCGGCAGGGCGGATGCGCCCGGCGCCCCGACTTGCCCGAAGCTGAGCCGATTGAGTGAGAGCAGTAGCGTCGCCGCGCCTGCGGATCGCAAGAAATTTCGACGGGTGAGATTCATGACCGGCCTCCAATGGCGCCACGGCTCCTCGCCGTCTTCGGCGAGCGGGGCACGTCTTTGATAGCTTGTGCCGGCGGTTGCGACAAGGAGATAGTTCGTGATTTTCTGGGAGGGGCGATCTCACCTAGGGCCGCGGCGGCCGAGCAACTTGGGAACACCCGCCAGCCGCCGGCCGGCTTCGCGCAGTGTCTGTTCGCGTTTGCAGAAGGCGAAGCGGATGAGGTGGCGGCCCAGCTCCGGATGGCGAAAGAAGCTGGAGCCGGGCACGGCCGCCACGCCGGCCTCGCGCACCAGCCAGTGGCAAAACTCCACGTCGTCATTACAGCCGAACTCGCTGATATCGGCGAGGATATAGTAGGCGCCCTCGGGCACCGAGATGCGGAAGCCGCCGGCCTGCAGCGCCTCGCTGAGGATGGCGCGGCGTTCGGCGTAGTGCGCCGCCAGCTGGCGATAATAGCGGCCCGGCAGCTGCAGCGCCTTCACCCCGGCGCATTGCAGCGGATGCGGTGCGCCGACGGTCAAGAAGTCGTGCATCTTGCGAATCGCCGCGGTCAGCGGCGCCGCCGCCACGGCGTAGGCCAGGCGCCAGCCGGTGACCGAGTAGGTCTTCGACAAGCCGCTGATGGTGACGGTGCGATCATGCATGCCCGGCAGGCTCGCCAGCGAGAGGTGGGGCCGGTCATCGTAGGTGATGTACTCGTAGATCTCGTCGGTGATGGCGAGGCAATCGAATTCGTGGCAGAGCGCCGCCAGCTGTTCGAGTTCCGCGCGCCCGAACACGTGCCCGCTGGGGTTATGCGGCGTGTTCAAGATGATGGCCTTGGTGCGCGGGCTGCACGCTGCCCGCAGCTCGGCGGGATCGAAGGTGAAGTGCGGGGCTGGTAGCGCGACGTATACCGGCGTCGCGCCGCTGATGACGGTGTCCGGCCCGTAGTTTTCGTAGAAGGGCTCGAAGATCACCACCTCGTCGCCGGGGTTAACCACCGCCAGCAAGGTGGCGATCATCGCCTCGGTGGCGCCGCAAGTGACGGTCACCTCGGTTTCCGGATCGCAATTGACGCGGTTGTCGCGTGCCATCTTGCGGGCGATGGCAGCGCGGAACTCGGACGTGCCCCAGGTCACCGCGTATTGGTTGTGGTCGGCGTCGATGGCGGCCTTAGCCGCCGCCTTTAGCGCCCGCGGCGCCGGGAAGTCGGGGAATCCTTGCGCCAGATTGATGCCGCCGTATTGCGTGCACAGCCGCGTCATGCCGCGAATCACGGACTCGGTGAATTGCTCCGACTTGACCGACACGCTGCGCATCGCAATCGGTCAGGTGTCAGGTTGCGGCCATGCCTGTCAAGGGCGCCGGCGGGTGCGCGACAAATTTGTGGGTAACGTGGTTCGGTGTTATGGCCGTCATTCCCGCGAAAGCGGGAATCCAGTTTGGCGTTTGGCGCTATGGACAAGCAGTTCTGCGTTTACATCCTGGCCAGCAAACGGAACGGCA
>JACQVA010000198.1 GCA_016210005.1 Deltaproteobacteria bacterium
ATCGAAGCTCAGAACCCGGACTGGCGAGACCTCTATGACGAGATCGTGTAGCGCTGGCGGGTCGTAGCGAGCCGGTGCCGTGGATTCCCGCTTTCGCGGGAATGACAGATTGCGTCCCTTTCGGCCATGGGCCTCGGTCTGACAGTACACAGTACTGTCAGACTGGACTGTCAGACTGGTGAGGATTTGCCCGGTCGGCTGCACGTTATCCACAAATTTGCCGCCCAGCCGCCACGTGTGCCGGCGCCGCCGACCCCGGCTTGACCGGGTAGGGGGGAATTGGTAGCACTCTGCCCCTAACTGTGCGGGGTTCCAGGCGGTTTTGCAGCAGCTCCGAGACTAAGCGGCAGGAGTGGAATAGAGGCACGTAGCTCAGTGGGAGAGCGCTTCCTTGACACGGAAGAGGTCGGCGGTTCAATCCCGCCCGTGCCTACCATGACGACCTCCAACGGTAGCGGGTAACACGGTCGGTCGCGGCGCGGCCTTCAGCGGCAATCTCCCGGCTGGCAGAGCCCGAGCGCGGATTCCATCCTCACCTTCCCGAAGCATGGCACAAGTTACCATCACATATCCCGACGGCGGCTGCCGCCAGGTGGAAAGCGGCGTTTCCGCCGCCGAAGCGCTCAAGCTGCACGGCTTGCTCGGCAAGGACACGGCGGTGGTTGCCGCCCGCGTCGGCGACCGGATCGCCGACCTGTCGCGCCCCCTGATCGCGGATTGCCCGGTGGCGCCGGTGGCGGCGGAGTCGCCCGCCGGTCTCGAAGTCCTGCGCCACTCCACGGCTCACTTGATGGCGCAAGCGGTCAAGCGCCTGTTCCCCGAGGTGCAGGTGACTATCGGGCCGGTGATCGAAAACGGCTTCTACTACGACTTCAAGAAAGCCGAGCCGTTCACTCCGAGTGATCTCGAACGCATCGAGAAGACCATGCGCGAGATCGCCAAGGAGAACCTCAAGATCACGCGCGAAGAAATGCCGCGAGGGCAAGCCCGCGAGCTGTTTCGCGAGCTGGGTGAAGACTACAAGGTCGAGATCATCGACGGCATCGACGCCCCGGAAGTCTCGCTCTACCGGCAAGGCGAGTTTGTCGATCTCTGCCGCGGCCCGCACGTGCAGTCGACCGGCAAGATCAAGGCCTTCAAGCTCACCAGCGTGGCCGGCGCCTATTGGCGTGGCGATGAGCGCAACGAGATGCTGCAGCGCATCTACGGCACCACCTGGGCGACAGCGGCGGACCTCGAGGCCTATCTCAAGCGGGTCGAGGAGGCCAAGCAGCGCGATCACCGCCGGCTCGGTCCGGCGCTGGACCTGTTCTCGCTCCATCCGATCGCGCCCGGCTCGCCGTTCTTCCATGCCAAAGGCGCCGTGATCTACAACGCCCTGGTGGACTACATGCGCAGCTTGTACCGGCGCTACGGCTACACCGAGGTGATCACCCCGCTGATTTACAAGACCGAGCTATGGAAGACCTCCGGCCACTACCAGGCCTTTCGCGAAGACATGTTTCTGATCAAGCTCGAAGAAGAGGAGTACGGGGTCAAGCCGATGAACTGCCCCGGGCATTGCTACCTCTTCGCCACCCGCAAGCATTCCTACCGCGACCTGCCGATCCGTTACGCCGACTTCAGCCGGCTGCATCGCTTCGAGCAGTCGGGTACGCTGACCGGCCTGACCCGGGTGCGGGCGATGACGCAGGACGATGCCCACATCTACTGCACCCCGGAGCAGCTCGACGCCGAGCTCCAGCAGTTCATCGCCATGGTGCGCGAGGTCTACGGCGCCTTCGGCTTCGAGCGCATCGAGGTGACGCTGCAAACTCGCCCGGAGAAGTTTCTCGGGCGCGTCGAGTTGTGGCAGGCCGCCGAGGCCGCCTTGCACCGGGTGGCCGAAGCGGCGGGTTTTGCGGTCACCGTGTTGCCGGGGGAGGGCGCCTTCTACGGGCCGAAGATCGGCTTCGATTTCCGCGACGTGCTGGAGCGGTCGTGGACGTTGGCCACGGTCCAGATCGATTGCGCCATGCCGGAACGATTCGGCCTGAAGTACGTCAGCCCCGAGGGTAGCGAGGCGACGCCGGTGATGTTACACCGGGCGGTGCTGGGCTCGCTCGAACGCTTCATCGCTATCCTGCTCGAGCACACCGGCGGTGATTTTCCGCTGTGGCTGGCCCCGGTCCAGGTCAAGGTGCTGACCCTCACCGAACGCCAGGAAGCTTACGGCGCCGAGATCGCCGCCGGCCTGGCGGCGGCGGGCGTGCGGGTGGAGCTGGACACGCGCAACGAAAAACTGGGATATAAGATCCGCGAGGCGCAGCTGGAGAAGGTGCCGTACATGCTGGTGGTCGGCGACAAGGAAGCCGAGAGCGGTACGGTTACCCCACGCAGCCGCCGCGAGGGCAATCTGGCGCCGATGCCGGCGGCGGATTTCATCGCCAAGGTGATCGCCGAGGCGCGGGTGGGTTTGAACACGTAAGCGGGAAGGAAGTGCCATATGCCGAAGATCAAGACCAGCCGCGGAGCGGCAAAACGCTTCAAACTAACCGGGACGGGTAAGGTGCGCCGGCGCAAGGCCTATCTGCGTCACATCTTGACCAACAAGTCGCCGAAGCAAAAACGCCACCTGCGCCACGGCGGCTTGGTGCACCCCAGCAACGAAAAGGCGATCAAGCGCCTGGTGCCATACCTTTGACTTGTAGCGCGCGGGGCCGGATGGTAAACCGCCTCGCGCACGGAGGAGAACAGAATCATGCCCCGAGCAAAACGCGGGACCAAGGGACGCGCCCGCCACAAGAAGATCCTCAAGCTGGCCAAAGGCAACGTCGGCGGCCGGCGCAAGCTCTATCGCCAGGCGCGCGAGACCGTCGAGAAGGGTCTGACCTACGCCTACCGCGACCGCCGCGTGCTCAAGCGCGAGTTCCGTAGCCTGTGGGTGGTGCGCATCAATGCTGCCGCCCGGCCGCTGGGGCTGTCGTACAGCCAGCTGATCCACGGGCTCACTAAAGGCGGCGTTACCATCGATCGTAAGATGCTCGCTGACCTGGCGGTGCGCGACCCCGCCGGCTTCGGCGCGGTGGCCGATATTGCGAAGGCGAATCTAGCCGCCTAGCCAGCAGCCTGCACCATCGCGGGCGGGCCGCCGTCATCACTTCGGTGGCGGGGGCCGCCGCCGGCCGCTGTCCGCTCGGCTTGGCGGAGCGACAATGCCAATGAAAGAGGACCTCGAGCGCATTCGCGAAGCCGCGCTGGCCGCGCTGGCCGCTTCCAAGAGCGAGGCGGAACTGGAACAAGTGCGGGGGCGATTTCTCGGGCGCAAGGGTGAGTTGACCTTGGTGGTGCGCCGGCTGCGCGAGCTGGCGGCCGAGGAGCGCCCGGCAATGGGGCAGGCGCTCAACGCAGTCAAGGACGAGCTCGAAGAGCGCATCACCCAGGCGCTCGCCGCCGTCCGCTCCGCCGAGCGCGCCCGCCGCGCGGCGCAAGAGCGCAGCGACATTACCTTGCCCGGCACCCGCTGCTTGCCCGGCAGCGTGCACCCGCTCACGCAAGTGATCGAAGAACTGGTCGGCGTCTTCGGGCGCCTGGGGTTTTCGGTGGCCGAAGGCCCCGACGTCGAGGACGACTACCACAACTTCGAGGCCCTCAATATGCCGCGCGATCATCCCGCGCGCGACATGCAAGACACCCTATTTGTGAGCGACGAACTGGTCCTGCGTACGCACACCTCGCCGGTGCAGATCCGGGTGATGGAGTCGCAAACACCGCCGCTGCGAGTGATTGTGCCGGGCGCGGCCTATCGCCACGACTACGACGTTACCCACTCACCCATGTTCCACCAGATCGAGGGCTTCATGGTGGACAAGCGCGTCACCTTCGCCGATCTCAAGGGCGTGCTCACGCTCGCCCTGCAACACTTGTTCGGCTGCGACACCCGCGTGCGCTTTCGGCCGGCCTTCTTTCCCTTCACCGAGCCGAGTGCGGAAGTCGACATCGCCTGCTTTCAGTGCGGCGGCGGCCAGCCGAGTTGCCGGCTGTGCAAAGGTACCGGCTGGATGGAAATCCTGGGCTCGGGGTTGATCGATCCCAACGTCTTCCGCTTCGTCGGTTACGACCCGGAACAGGTCTCGGGCTTCGCCTTCGGCATGGGCATCGAGCGCATCGCCATGCTCAAGTACGAGATCACCGACATCCGCCTATTCTACGGCGGCGACCTGCGCTTCTTGCGCCAGTTCTGAGCACGCCGCGGCATGACTGACGTAGCTAAAGGCTGGCAATGAAGGTTCCCGTTAGTTGGCTGCGCGAGTTCGTCGTGGTCGACGTCTCGGCCAAGCAGCTGGCCGAGCGGCTGACGCTGGCGGGCATCGAGGTCGAGCGCATCGAGGAGCTTGGCCGCGACCTCGATGGCGTCATCGTCGGCGAGATCGTCGCGGTCGAGCGCCACCCCCAGGCCGAGCGTCTCTCCGTCTGCCAGGTGCGCGGGGCGGGTGCGGAGCTGCAGCGGGTTGTGTGCGGCGCGCCCAACGCTCGCGCCGGCTTGCGGGTGCCCTGGGCCATGCCCGGGGCAACGCTGGCGGGCGGACGGCGCATTGCGGTGGCGGAGGTTCGCGGCGTGGCTTCGGCCGGCATGCTCTGCTCTGAGGCCGAGCTGGGCCTCGGCGGCGACGCCGGCGGTTTGCTGGAGCTGCCGGTCGAGGCGCTCACCGGACAGCCGCTGGCTATTCACCTCGGTATCGCCGACAGCGTGCTGGAAGTGGCGGTGACCCCGAATCGCGGCGACTGCCTGAGTGTGCTCGGCTTGGCCCGCGAGATCGCCGCACTTTATCAGGTGCCGCTGCGCCGGCAGCGGCTGCGGCTGCGCCAGCAGGCACAGCCGGCGGCGTCATTGGTCACGGTGCGGGTGGACGATCCCGCCGGCTGCCAGCGTTACACCGCGCGCTACATTGCCGACTTGCGGGTGGGGCCGTCGCCGGCGTGGCTGCAGCGGCGGCTGGTCGCGGCCGATCAGCGGCCGATCAACAACATCGTCGATATCACCAACTACGTGCTGCTCGAACGCGGACAGCCGCTGCACGCCTTCGACTACGAGCGCTTGCCGCAGCCGCACATCGTGGTGCGCCGCGCCGGCTCCGATCGCAGCATCCGTACCCTGGACGACCGCGACCGCGAGCTCGAGCCGGCCGACTTGTTGATCACCAGCGGCGAAGTGCCGGTGGCGATCGCCGGTGTCATGGGCGGCGCGGAATCACAGGTGACCGAGGAAACCCGCGCCGTCTTGTTGGAGAGCGCGCGCTTCGATCCCGCCAGCATCCGGCGTACGGCACGCCGCTTGGGATTGCGCAGCGAGTCGTCATATCGCTTCGAGCGCGGGGTAGACATCGAGGGGGTGATCCCGGCGCTCGAGCGCGCCGCGGCTCTGGTGGCCGAGCTTGGCGGCGGGGGCACCGCCGCGGGCGTGGCCGAGGACTATCCCGCTCCGCCGCCGAAGACGATCATCGACTTGCGGGTGCCGCGCCTCGAGTTTCTGGTCGGCATGCCGATCACCCGCAGCGACGCGGCCGGGGCGTTGCGGCGGCTCGGGGCGGCGGTGCGGGCGAAGTCCGCACAAGTGCTCGCGGTCACACCGCCGTCGTATCGGCACGACTGGGAGCGGGAGATCGATCTGATCGAAGAAGTGGTGCGGCTGCTGGGCTACGAGCGCGTGCCGGCAGCGCTGCCGGCGGTGGCAATGAGCGGCGGCCGGCGCTCGCCGCTGAGCAGCTGCGCCGCCGATCTGCGCCAGTTCATGGCCGCTCAGGGGTTTCATGAGATCGTGTCGTGGAGCTTCGCAACCGCACGGATGAATCAGCTCTTCGGCGGCGTTGGTGTGCCTGCGGGCGCGCCGGTGTGCCTGCGCAACCCTGTTATCACCGAAGAGGCGCAGTTGCGCTTCAGCCTCTGCCCGGGCCTGTTACAGGCGCTGCGGGCCAACCTCAACGTCGATGAGCCGAGCGTGACCGCGTTCGCCCTCGGCAAGGTGTTTTGGGCTGGCGCCGCCCCAGCCGAAGGCCACCGGCTGGCGGCTGTGCTGTGCGGGAGCCCGCCGCTGGCGGGCTTGGGGGCGACGCGCCGGCCATTTGATTTCCTAGCTGCGAAGGGCGTGCTCGAAGCCGTGCTGGCGCGCTTGCGCCTGCTCGACCGCGTGCACTGGGAGCGCGCGGGAGCAGGACAGCCCGCCTTCCACCCCGGGCAATCGGCGTTGGCTATCATCGACGAGCGGCCGCTGGCCGTGGTCGGTGAGCTGCATCCGGAGACCGAGGCTGAACTCGGTCTGGCGCGGCCATCCTGGCTTTTTGAGTTTGACTTGGAGCGAGCCCTTGAGTATGTTCCGCGGCGCCTTGTCTTTGCAGATTTGCCGCGATTTCCAGCGGTTGTGCGAGACCTGGCGATCGTGAGTGAAGCCGAGTTCGCGTCCGATCAGGTTATCCGCTTCGTGCAACGATGGAACCGGCAAGTGGTGGAGCGAGTCGTGCTGTTCGATCAGTATACGGGACCACCGATCCCAGCGGGCAAGAAGAACTTGGCCTATTCGATTGCCTACCGCGCGGCGAACCGGACCTTGACCGACGACGAAGTGAACCAGCTGCACCAGCAGTTGATCGCGGACCTGTGCGCCGCCTTGCCCATTGAGTTACGCCGCTGAGCGAGAGACCCCCGCTTGGAGGGACGCGCCGTGACCATGACCAAGGGCGATATCGTGGAGCGTATCTACGAACGCGTGGGTTTTTCCAAGAAGGAAGTCGGTGAGGTGGTCGAGTCGACGTTCGAGCTGATCAAAGCGTGCTTGCAGCGGGGCCAAAAGGTCAAGCTCTCGGGCTTCGGCAACTTCGTGGTGCATCAGAAGCGCCCGCGTAAAGGCCGCAACCCGCAAACCGGCGAAGAGATCATCATCAGCGGTCGTAAGGTGCTCAGCTTCAAAGCCAGCCCGGTCCTGAAGAAGTCGATGAACCCAGAGCCGTAGAGGTGGGTGTGAGGGCCACCAAGCCGCAGTTGCCCGACAAGCTCTACTTCAAGATCGGCGAGGTGGCCGAGATCGTCGGCGTCGAAGCGCACGTCCTGCGCTACTGGGAGAGCGTGTTCAACGCGATCAAGCCGGGCAAGAGCCGGGCCAAGCACCGGCTCTATCGCCGCCGAGATGTCGAGACCTTCCTGGAGGTCAAACGCCTCCTACACCAGGAGCGCTACACCATCGAGGGGGCAAAGAAGCGTCTCAAGACCATCCAGAGCGAACAGCGCCAGCAGATGGCTTTACCGCTCGGGGAACGTACCTACCGCGACGCACTCATCCGCGTGAAAAAGGATATCGAGTCGCTCTGCAAGCTGCTGTCGTAGCGGGCTGGCTCTGTCGTGTCCTTCCGGTGAGCATGCATGCGCGCTGACGTCGCGTTCGACTAACCTCCCCGGCCATCTCGACGAGAGGAGGATGGTCGAATGGCAAGGGAGAACAGCGCAACGCAGGGACTGGCACGACTGAGTGAGCTGCGGC
>JACQVA010000199.1 GCA_016210005.1 Deltaproteobacteria bacterium
CGCAGCTCACTCAGTCGTGCCAGTCCCTGCGTTGCGCTGTTCTCCCTTGCCATTCGACCATCCTCCTCTCGTCGAGATGGCCGGGGAGGTTAGTCGAACGCGACGTCAGCGCGCATGCATGCTCACCGGAAGGACACCATTCGCTGTAACGGTCGCGCCATCACAGCTCCCACTCGATGGGTTCGGCCGGGCGATAGCACCACGTGCCGTGCTGCGGCCTTCCAAGAGCTTTGTGCAAGTGCTGGCCGAGGGCAGGGTGCTGGCGCGTGATGGCGCGGATGCTGCGGTGGATGGCGTTGCTGATGCGCTTGCGCAGCTTCTCCACCTCGCTGCCGATCCGGCGCCGCCGTAGCCGCCGCTCGATGGCGTCGCACTCGGCGTCGATAGCGGCCAGTCTTCCGTGATCGTTGAGGCGGACCGCCTCTTCCCGTTCCCCTTGCAGCTCGCGTAGCCGCTCCCGGCATTGGCGCATGGCGTGCGCGTCGAGCGCCGGCTCCCCGCCGCCCAATACGAGCATCTGCAGGTGATCTTCATCGAGGCGGTGCTCGGCCCCCGTGTGGCCGCCGCTGACGGACGCCACCGCCCGTTCGAGATCGATAATGGAAACCCCGTGCGCCGGATTACGGAGAAGGTGTGCGATGTAGTGCAGCCCCGACGCTCGCCGCGCCCGCACCGGTTGGCCTTGCCAGACAACAGTCCACCGCTTGCCATCGAAGCGGAAGACGTTCTGCGGTTCGCCGGGCAACGCCAGCGCTTGCTCACGCAGAGTGATCGCCTGCTGAAGATAGCCCGTCATCCCGAGCTGTTCGTACGTGGCGATGGCTTGATCGAGCAGCGCGAGGGCCTGGTCACGAACATGCCCGCCGGTGCCTCGGTCTGAGAATGGACCCTCACCCCGACCCTCTGACAGTCTTGATTCTCGCCAGTGGGCGCCCTTCGAGACGCCGCCAGAAAAAGGCAGCGCTTGCCCACGAACCTCCGATTCGTCATGCCCGCAATCCTCTAGCGGGCATCCAGGGGTTGGGGGGCCGGACAGGATGGATTCCCGCTTGGAGACTGCGGGAATGACAAAACACTGTGGAGAGGGGACACTGAGCAGCAGCTCGGCGTATTGGTGCTGGGTGCGGGCAACGAACGGGCGAGCCCCAAGCTGGGCGTTGATGCCGAGGGCGGTTTCGAAATGGCGGGCGGCTTCCTCGCAGCGCCCCATCGTTGCTGCCAGCAACCCCAACGAGCGCGCGGCGGCTCCGTCACACGCATCCCCAAACGCCACCACGACGGCGTGCTCCGCATACGGCAGCAACAGCTTGTACAGCCGCGCCGCCCGCGGCGCGTCGTGCAGGAAGGCGCAGACCTGCGCCAGCTTGTCGAGCACGTTGAGCCAGTTGGCATCGCGCGGCAGCGCTGCGAAGTCGTTGGCGCCGAAGCGCTCGAACTCCGCCCGCGCCTCGGTTGCACGGCCCAGCTCGCTGTACAGCAACGCCAGCGCGCAGTGCAGCCCGGGGATCGCCGGATACTCGTCCACCGCCCACCGGGCGGTTCCTTCCAATTCCTCCAGGCGCCCTTGATCCCGACGCAGGCCGAACAACTGCGTCGCAAACGCGAGCCGGGCGTTGACGGATTGCGCGCGTTGCCCGACCGCCAGGGCCTGATGGGCCAAGTCCTCGGCCTCGGCGTGGGCCCCGTGCAGCAGCGCACGCATGGCGCGCACCACCGCCACGCGCCAGACGTAGAACGGGCGGCGCATGGCTTGCGCCAGGTCGGCGCAGCTGCGCAGCGCAACATCTGCGGCGACCGCGTCGCCGCGTTGCAGGAAGGCACTGACCTGGTAGAGATACACGTCGAGTGCCCGTTCGCGGGCGCCAGCCTGGCGCGTCAAGGCCAGCGCCCGCTCAGCCAGGGCGAGGCGTGTCTCCACATCGGGAGAGCCCGTGAGCGCGAACTGCGCGTCGTTGAGGACGTCCACCAGCACTCCGGGGTCCCCGAGGCGCTCCGCAACCGCAACCGCCTCGCGACTCAAGACCGCGCCGCGTTCCGCATTGCCGGCGTAGCACAACATCGCCGAGAAGCCGCCGAGCAGTCGCGCGCGGAGGGCGGTGTCGCCCGCACCCAGTCCCGCGAGTGCCTCCTCGCCGATACTCACCAACTCGGCGTCGAGGTTGGGATTGATATCGCTGCCAATGGCGGTGAATCCTAGCGCCGCCCACGCCAGCAGGTCCGGCGACCGCAGCGCCCGTGCTATGGCCACCGCTTCCAGCAGCGAGGCGCGTGCGCCGGCGAGGTTGCCCGCCCGCCCCTGCGCCTCGCCCAACCGGCGGAGGATCTCGCAGCGCCGGCGCGCCATCTCCTCGGCATCGAGGCCAGTGTGGGCGACGAGTGCGGCCAGCGCCTGCGCGTAGTGGGTGATCGCATCTTCGTGCGCGAATACGGCCGCCGCCTGTTCTGCGGTACGGATGGCGTAGTGCGTGGCCTTGGCCGCAGTTCCGGCGGGGATGGCCTGGAAGAAGTGATGCGCCAGCTCTGCTGCATGGGCGTCGAGGTCGGCTGCATAAACCGCCTCGATCGCCTCGGCCACCCGGCGGTGGAGCGCGATGCGCTCGGCCGTCGTGAGGTCTTCGTAGAACGTCTCGTGCACCAGGGCGTGCGAAAAGCTGCACCGCCCGATCCCCCGCCCGGCGCTCACCAGGCCCACTTCAACCGCCTCATCGATTGCTGCAAGCACCCGATTGGCGCCTGCCTCATTCGCCGTGGCAAGAGCGCGGTGCAGCGCCGGCAGCTCGAACTCGCGGCCAATCACTGCTGCCACCGCCAGCAGGCGTTGGGCTTCGGAGGACACCCGCTCTCGCCACTGCCGAATCAGTGCCCGCACACCGGGCGGAATGCCCAGCCGCTGCTCATGAACCCGTGGTTCCAATCCGTCATGCCCGCAATCTTCTAGCGGGCATCCATGGGTGTGGATCGGACAGGATGGATTCCCGCTTGAAGACTGCGGGAATGACGAAATGCTCTGGTTCATGGCTTCTCGAAGCCGGCGCTTCGGCCGCTGGGGTCTCTCCGCGTGCTCGTCCGGTTGATGCAGCCGACCCGTCGACACCAACAGTCGCACGATCTCTATGACGAAGAACGGATTCCCCTCGGTGTGATCGTACACCGCAGCGAGCAGTGCGGCTGAGGGTGCTTGGCCCGTCGTGCACTCGATCAGATGCTTTACCTCGCTCTCGCTGAGGCGCTGCAACGGGATGCGCTCGCTTTCGGCGGCAATCTCAGCGAACAGCCGCGACAGCGGATGATCGGGCCCGACCTCGGTGTCGCGGTAGGTGCCGAGCACAAGCAGCGGTGCGTCGCGTAGCTCGTGCGTGAGAAACCCGAACAGGCGCAATGACGCTTCATCGGCTCGATGAAGATCGTCGAGGATCAGCACGAGCGGCTGCGCAACACTTGCGGTTTTCAGAAACTGCGTGACGCTATCAAAGAGCTCGAAGCGCGCATGAGAATCGGCGGCCACTGGCGGCTCTGGCGGTTCGAAAGCCGCAACCCGGCGCAGCGGCGGCGGCATGACAAGCCCGACATCGTTGCGGAGAACCTGTGTCCATGGCCAGAACGGTGGGGCGCCGTCGCCTTCCCAACACCGGCCCCACAACACCCGTGCGCCGCGTTCGACCGCGATCCGCTCCAGTTCGACGGCCAAGCGGGTCTTCCCGATCCCCGGCTCGCCGCTCACGAGCACAACGTGCCCGCGCGTGGAGGCCAAGCGATCAAAGGCCGCCCGCAGCGCGTGCAGCTCCGGCTCTCGACCGACGAAGGCGCTGTCCCCACCGGCCGGCCACGCTTGCGCCGACTGACTTGCTGACACGTGCACGGTTCCCCCCACCCGACCCGTCACCGCCGCGTCACGATCCCGCGTTGATCGAGTTCTACCGCACCAACGACGGCGCCACGGAATCTCGCACGCCGGGATATGCCATGCCGCAGTGAGCTGCCACGCGCGATGCCGACAAGGCAACTAGAAAGAAGCGAGTGAGTGAAAGATCCGCGCCAGGAAGCGTCGTCCCGCAGCTCAAGGCTGAAAGTTGAAACGAGCACGCGCCGCCGATCATCGGCGAGCGCCGCTTGCCGCGGAGCCGCAAGAACGAAACGGAAAGAAAGCCAACCACGGATTTCTCCCTTCCGCTGGATCGCGGAGAATGCCCGACACACGCGCCGCGAACAGGTCTACCCGCTGCTTCACGCGGGGTGATCCCATAACCTCAACGCGGTCTGCGTGTCAATTGGTTTCCAGTAGTACAGTAGTATGCTGCCTCCAGATTCTCAGCGCCGGGCGGATACTGCGCGGCGCCGCTCCGAACAGCGGTACTTAGCCAGTGACAGGCTGCGCCACCCGCTGCCTCAGCGGCGGGTGAGCGCGGCGTTGTAAGAGATCTTGCTGCCGGGCGGCACCGATTCCACCAGCCAGACGTTGCCGCCGATCACCGAGCCCTTGCCGATGACGGTGTCGCCGCCGAGGATGGTGGCGCCGGAGTAGATCGTCACGTCATCCTCGATGGTGGGGTGGCGTTTGCGGTGGCGCAGCGAGTTGAGGTCGGCACCTCGCGGCAGGCTGAGCGCGCCCAGGGTCACGCCCTGGTAGATCTTGACGTTGTTGCCGATCATGGTGGTTTCGCCGATCACCACGCCGGTGCCGTGGTCGATGAAGAAGCGCTCGCCGATACGGGCGCCGGGGTTGAGATCGATGCCGGTGCGGCTGTGCGCCTCCTCGCTCATGATGCGCGGAATCATCGGTACCGGTTCGAGGTACAACTCGTGGGCGATGCGATGGGTGGTGATGGCGTGGATCGCCGGGTAGCTGAAGACGATTTCCTCGACGCTCTTAGCCGCGGGATCACCGTCGAAGGCGGCGACCACGTCCAGGTTGAGCAAGTGGCGCAGCTCGGGCAGCTTGCGGAACAAACGCAGCACCACCTCCTCCGCCCACTTCGGGTCACGATCGGGCGCGGCGCGGCAGCAGACCGCCTCGAAACTGATCGCCCGGCGAATCTGTTCCACCAAGATCGCGTACGCCGGATAGAGGTGCTCACTGATCGAGTAGTGCAGGTTGGAACGATCGAGCGGCCGGGTGCTGTAGAAGCCGAGATAGATCGCCGAGTGCAAGTGCTGCAGCGCCTCGATCACGGCGCGGCGGTTGGGCAGCGCCGCGCTCTCGAGGCTGTCGATCGGATGGCTGCCGTCGTAGCTCGCCATCACCAGATCGACCACTTCTTCCAACTGGTCTTGCAGACTGAGCTTGGTCTCCATTGGCAACCCCCGCGCCCGCCATTATGCGCTGTTGGCGCCGAGAGACAACCGCAGGGCGGCTGCGGCGGCGCCGGGCCGATCAGATCTCGTCGCGCGAGCGGACGATCTTGTGGATGAGACCGTACTTCTTGGCTTCTTCCGGTGCCATCCAGTAATCGCGGTTGGTGTCGGTAGCGACCTTTTGCACGGTCTGCCCGGTTTCGGCCGCGATCAGCTGGTTGGCCTTGTCGCGCAGCTTGAGAATCTCTTGCGCATAGATGTCGATGTCCGCCGCCACGCCGTGCAACTGCGTCGAGGGCTGGTGAATCAGGATGCGGCAATGGGGAAAGGCAAAGCGGCAATCCTTCTTGGCCCCGAGCAACACCAGCGTGGCGGCGCTGGCCACCAGACCCACCGCAATCGTCTTCACCGGCGGCTTGATGAAGCGGATGGCGTCGAAGATCGCGAAGCCGCCGTCGGCCGAACCGCCCGGCGAGTTGATGAACACCCGAATCTCCTTGGCCGGGTCCATGTTTTCGAGCAGCAACAACTGCGTCACCACTCGTTGGGTCACCTCGTCGTTGATCTCCTGGCCGATGACGAGGTTGCGCGACTCGAGCAGCTTGCTCAACAGCGTTTCGGCTTCGGGCTTGGGTTCTTCGTTCTTCGCCATAGTGATCATCCTTGCCGGCCGTGGCGGGCACCGATGCCTCATTCGTAGTACTCGCGGCCGAGGTGAGTGATGAGATCCTCGCCGCGCAGGTAGCGCAGGGTGTTCTTGAGCTTCTGCAACTGAATGAAGAGGTCGTGCTCGGGATACAACCCCGGGGCGGTCTGCGGGCTCTTGAAGTAGAACGACAACCACTCCTGGATACCGTGCATACCGGCCCGCTGGGCGAGGTCGAGCAGCAGCGCCAGATCGAGCACCAGCGGCGCGGCCAGGATCGAGTCGCGGCACAGGAAGTTAACCTTGATCTGCATCGGGTAGCCGAGCCAGCCGAAGATATCGATGTTGTCCCAGCCCTCCTTGTTGTCACCGCGCGGCGGGTAGTAGTGAATGTTCACCTGGTGAACGTAGTCGCGGTACAAATCGGGGTGAAGATCGCGTGGCAGGATGACGTCGAGCACCGAGAGCTTGCTGGCCTCCTTGGTCTTGAACGACGACGGTTCATCGAGCACCTCGCCGTCGCGGTTGCCGAGAATATTGGTCGAGAACCAGCCGGTCAGCCCGAGCGCACGGGCTCTGAGCCCGGGCGCAATGATGGTCTTCATCAAGGTCTGGCCGGTCTTGAAGTCCTTGCCGCAGATGGGCACGCGGTTGCGCTCGGCCAGCTCGACCAGCGCCGGGATGTCGGCGGTGAGGTTGGGCGCGCCGTTGGCGAACGGGGTGCCCAGTGTCAGCGCGGCATAGGCGTATACCATGCTCGGTGCAATCGCCGGATGATTGTGCCGCAGCCCGTCCTCGAAGGTGGCGAGGGAGCCGTGTACGGCCTGGCGCTCGAGGAAACTCTCGGTGCTACCGCACCAGATCATCACCGTGCGCGTTGCTCGCGTGCGCCGTTGAAAGCCTTCAATGTCGGCGATCAACTGGCGCGCGAGGTCCATCTTGGTCGCCGCGCTCTTGACGTGCGTCCCTGCCAGACGCTTGACATACTCGCGCTCGAAGACCGCCGGCCACGGTACGATCGCTTCCAGCTCCGGCCGCACCATTTCGAGCAGCGGCCGTTCGAGCACCTGCGCGCGCACTGCCGTCTGGAAGCAGCTCTCCGGAAAAATGTCCCAGCCGCCGAAGACGAGATCGGACAACTCGGCGAGCGGGACGAAATCCTTAACCAGCGGGCTGCGCGCTTCGGTGCGCTTGCCCAGGCGGATCGTTCCCATCTGGGTCAGCGAGCCGACAGGCTTGCCCAGCCCCTTCTTGACCAGCTCGACTCCGGCGATGAAGGTGGTGCTCACGGCCCCGAGACCGGGGAGCAATACGCCCAGCGGTCCGCTCGGTGCGGGTAGTTCTTTACCGTGGGGGTTCACTGCTCAAGCGCGCCGCAGCGCGTGGCCAGACTCATAAAGGACCGCCGCCGGTGGCGCAACCCTTTCTGTTCTATGGGTCGCAGTGAGGATCAGGTGGGGCGGGGCAGGGCGTTGCGGGGCAAGGGCCGGGAGAACCGCGCCAATCCGTCAGCGCTTTGCCCGGCTCGACTGGCGCCGGCGCAGCTCGCGTTCGAGTTCCGCAACCCGAGTCAGCGCCGCTTCTTTAGCGGCCTGCTCGGCTTGCTTGGCTGCCAGCGCCGCTTCCTTCGCGCTTCGTTCGGCTTCCCTTGCTGCCAGCGCCGCTTCCTTCGCGGCTCTCTCGGCTTGTTCGGTTGCGAGTGCCGCTTGCTTGGCTGCGAGCGCCGCTTCTTTCTCGGCCCGCTCGGCCTCCGCTCGCTCCTCCGCGGTCGGCACTAGCACATCGCCCATCGCTCCCTCAGCGATCCGCACTCTGAGTTTCTGCCCCTCACCGATGGCGCGCAACCAGCACCCGAGCGACTTCGATCGCACCCGGTCCGCGTTAGCCGCTTCGACCCTAATCAGCCCCCGCTTGCCGACTCGGCGGTACACCTGCCAGCGCACCCCTTCGCGGTGCGTCTCGAAGTGGGGATCGAAGATCACCAGCTCCGGCACGCCGACCGCCTCGTAGCGTACCGGCGCATCCATGTAATCTTTCTCCCAGGCTTCCGACACGATCTCCAGCGCAAAGCTCGGCACCACCCGATCGAGCCAGAGCTTCCACGTGCGTACCGCCGTAAGCGGATCAACCCCGGGCAACACGTAGAGGTCGGGTGCCACCCGCGCGCTGGAGTCGTACTGGCGCCAGTAAATGAACTGGTCGGCCCCCACGAAAGCGGTGCGTTCGTGCCTGACGTTGAGCCACCACGCCAGCAGCGGACGCAGCAGCTCCAGGATCCAGCGCTGCAGCATGCTCTCGCCCACGCGCTCCTCCTCTGGGTAGATGGTCGGATCGGGCAGCCCACGGCGGGCCGAAGACGTCGCCATGGCAGCCATCTAGCACCCTCGAGCGCGCCTGGCGAGCACCTTCTTGCAGCAGCCAGCGGCCCGCAGCGGACTCCGTGCCGGCGCAATCAGAAGAGCAGTTCCCAGGCGTCGCCGAGCGAGCGGACGCCGCAGAGTTCGACGCCGTCGAGCGCCGGCAGTTGGCGCAGCGAGGCTTCCGGCAACACACAGCGGGTGAAGCCGAGCTTGGCACCTTCACGCACGCGGGTCTCGCATTGCCCGACGGCGCGCACTTCGCCGGCGAGGCCGACTTCGCCTAGTAGCAAAGTGTGCGGCTCGATCGGCTTGTCGAGGAAGCTCGAGGCCACGGCCGCAACGATACCGAGGTCAACGGCCGGCTCGTCGATGTGCACGCCGCCGGCCACATTGACGAAGATATCGTGGCCGAAGAGCTGCAACCCCATCTTCTTTTCCAACACCGCCACCAGCAAGGCGACGCGGTTGTGATCGACGCCTAGGGTGGTGCGGCGCGCGGTGCCGAACGCCGTCGGTGACACCAGCGCCTGCAATTCCACCAGGATCGGGCGCGTCCCTTCAATACTGGCGATCACGGCCGAGCCGGGCACATCCACCGGCCGCTCGGCCAGGAACAGGGCCGAGGGATTCGCCACCGGCTGCAAGCCGGCCTCCTTCATCTCGAAGACGCCGATCTCGTTGGTCGAGCCGAAGCGGTTCTTGACCGCGCGCAGGATGCGGAAGGCGTGGCCGCGGTCGCCTTCGAAATAGAGCACGGTGTCAACGACGTGTTCGAGCACACGCGGGCCGGCAAAGGCGCCTTCCTTGGTCACGTGCCCGACCAGGAACGTCGCCAGGTCGCGCCGCTTGGAGAACTGCACCAGCTGGCCGGCGCACTCGCGCACCTGGCCCACGCTGCCGGGGGCGGAGGCCAACTCGCTGGTGAAGACGGTCTGGATCGAATCGACCGCCAACACGCGCGGGCCGATCTTCTCGGCGTGATCGAGAATGCTGGAGAGCGAGGTCTCTGCCAGCACCAGCAGCTGGGGCTCGGCGACGCCGAGCCGGTCCGCCCGCATTTTGATCTGCTGCGCCGACTCCTCGCCCGAGACGTAGAGCGTCAATCCGTCGCGCGCCAGCGCTGCCAGCGCTTGCAGTACCAGGGTCGACTTGCCGATGCCCGGGTCACCGCCGATCAGCACCACCGAGCCCGGCACCACGCCGCCGCCGAGCACGCGGTCCAGTTCGCCGATGCCGCAAACCCGGCGCGCTTCGCTCGCCGCCGTCAGTGAGGTGATCGGCTGTGGTTGCTGATCGCCGCGCCGCTCACGGCCGGAGGCCGCGACGGGTTCCTGTCGTTCTTCCGCCAGCGTGCTCCAGCCCTGACAATCGGGACAGCGGCCGAGCCAGCCCGGCGACTGATACCCACACGCTTGGCAAACGTACGCGGTGCGCGCCTTGGCCATGCGGCGGCTATAGCACAGAAGCCGGCGGCAGGCGGAAACGATCGCGCCTCACTGCCCGCGCGGCAGCTTGAAGATGCGGATGGTCGGCCCGCTGGCGCTCGGCCCCGGGTTGAACTCGGCCACCCGCGGCAGCGAGAACAGCACCCGGTAGAACTCGGCCGCGGTTGGGCCGCCGAAGTAAGGTGGGCCGTGAACCCTGCCGTAGATATTCGAGCTGGCGACCAAGTAGTCGCACTTTTGCTCCAAGTACCAACTGTACGGCCGCTGCGCCAACGACCAGAGGTAATGCACCTGGTAGCGGGTGGCCGGCAGCTGCGGCGTGTACTCCTCGCGCGCCAGGCAGCTGCCCTCGGGCACATTAGTGCTAACCCACTGGTGCGCCAGCGAGCGGGTGTCGGGCCGCGCGCGTTCGGCGTTGGCCCGCAGCGCTTGGCGCGCCGGCGGCAGCGCCACCGACAGGGCAACCACGGCGATTGCAGCACTGGCCAGGCGGGGCGAAAAGAGCCGATAGCAGACCTCGGCCAGGGCACGGCCAGCGAAAAGACAGGCGAAGGGCAGCAGGGGAATCAGGTTGCGCTCGGGGCGCGAGGGAAACAGCGCCACCACCGCGTAGTAGATCAGTGGCGGCAGCAGCAGTGCGACGTCGGCCCGCCGCGCGCGATGAACGGCAAAGCCAGCGCCAACCAGCGCAGCGGCGGCCGCGCCGGGCTGCAACTCGTAGCTCCACAGCTGGACGGCATACCAGTACCAAGCTCGGCCCGGTGTCGAGTCGGTGAGATAATTCTGCTGCTGCTCTTCCAGCCCGCGCAGAAAACCGGCCAGGTCGATCAACGAATACGGGCACGCCAGCAGGAAGGCGCCCAAGGCCCCAGCGGCGATGTAGAACAAGCGCCGCGCGCTCGCCCGCGGCCGGCGCAAGTCGCTCGCCAGTAAGACCGGCACGAGCAGGACAAACCCGGCCGTGTACTTGGTGGCAGCGGCGAAGCCGGCGCACAGGCCGGCGACCAGCCAACGTAGCACCGGCTCGGCCGCCGGCGCACTCGCGCTATCGGCCCGCAAACTCACCCAGATCGTGGCCGCGATCAGGGCTACCGCCGGCACGTCTGTCGTCAGGTAGTGTGAACTCTCGAGGTGCAGCGGCATCACCGCCAGCAATAGTGCCGCGGCGGCGCCGGC
Organism: Deltaproteobacteria bacterium; assembly: GCA_016210005.1. Classification (NCBI taxonomy): domain Bacteria; kingdom Pseudomonadati; phylum Myxococcota; class Myxococcia; species Deltaproteobacteria bacterium. The sequence goes on from JACQVA010000199.1 coordinate 10,920, forward strand.
GCCGCCGCTGTGCCAGCGCCGCCCACCGGCAAACAGTAGTGCCACACCGGCCACGCCGCTGAGCGCCACGGCCACGCGCCCTGCCAACACGAAGGGCCATTGCTCCGGCAAAGCGTCCCACGGGCCGATGCCGTTGATAATGGAATTGGTCGTCAGCGGGGCGTAGACGATCGGCTGCAACGCCAGCACCAGCAGCGCTTCGAGGTAGATCGGCAGCGTCGGGTACTGAAACCAGTGCGGGTTGAGGTCGCGCTCGCGCACGATGTCGAGGGCGCGGTGGAGGATGAAATGCTCGTCGGGGTGATAGACGAAGGGGGCACCCCACGCCAAGCCCCACAGTCGCAACGCCAGCGCGAGCAGCACCGCCGCGGCCGCGGCCGCCGTCCACCAACGATTGCTCGCAGCTCCCGCGCCCATCGGCTCACCGGTGCCGCTGCCACACTGACAGTGACGAGCCGAGCATCAATCCAGCTCCGCGCGAAAGCGCTGGTACTCGACCAACTTGCGCAGTGCCACCGCCGCGCGCTCGGCGCCGGGCAACACCAGCAAGCCGCGTTGTACGAATTGCACGCGCAGCTCGGCCACTTCCGCCTCGCGATGGGCCGGGTCGAGAATCAACGCCAGCGGCTTGGCCGTCCGCGCGGCATAGGCCGCCAGCAGCTCGAGCATGACGGCGAGCGCGCCGGGATGCTCGCGCCAGCGGTCGGCAGCCAGCCCGGCGCCGAGGTCGAGGGCGATCAGGTCGATGACCGGATCGGCCGCGAGGATGTCGAGCAGCAGCTCCAGCTTGTCGAGGCGAAAGCCCATGGCAATCGTGCTGCCGGCGTCGAGCGGGTTGCGGAAACTGCCGCCGACTACGTTGAAGAACTCGGCCAGTCTCCGGTAAGAGTCCTCGCTGAGCAAAGGCACCTCCAAGCCCGCGCCGGTGAAGGCGTCGGTGACCGCCACCGAGGGGCCGCCGGTCATGGCGATCAAGCCGGCGCGCAGGCCGGTGGCGCGCTTGCCGGTTTGCAGTGCTGCCACGATATCGATCAGCTGATCGAGGCCATCGGCGCTCAAGGCCCCGGCTTGCCGCAGCAGGCCCTGCCACACTGTCGCCGGCGTGGCCAGCGCGGCGGTGTGCGAGAAGATCGCCCGCTGGCCGGCGTCGCTCTGGCCGCCTTTCCAAATCACAACGGGTTTTGTCAGGGTGGTGGCGCAGAGCGCGCGAAAGAAGCGCCGCCCCTGGCGCACCCCTTCGACGTACATGGCGATCGCCGCAGTGTCGGGGTCATCGCGCAAGTACTCGAGGTAGTCGCCGACATCGGTGACGACGGCATTACCGATGCTGGCGGCCTTGCTGAGGCCGACGCCTCGCCCGGGCGCGCGCAGGATGAAGTTGATGGTGTGGGTGCCGCTCTGCCCAATGAATGCCACGCTGCCGGCGGCGGCCGCGCCCACCGGCTGGCCGGGAAAGTTGCACAGGCCGATGCGCGGGTTGGCCAGGCCCATGCAATTGGGGCCGATCAGGAGTAAGCCGGCGCGCCGGGCGATGGCCGTGATCTCCTGCTCCAAGGCTTCGCCCTCCGCCTCGCCGGTTTCGGAGAATCCGGAAGTGAAGAGCGTAACCGCGCCGACCTGTTTACGCACGCAGTCGTCGAGCACCCGCGGCGCCACGTGCCGCGGTACGGCGAGCACGACGTAGTCCACCGGCTCCGGGATGTCGAGCAAGCTGGTCAGGTTGCGCACGCCCAGGGCCTCGATGGCCGGGATTTCGCCGGGGTCGATCTGCACTGAATAGAGCTTGCCGCTGAATGCGGAAAGCGCGTGGAGCCAGAGGAAATTGTTCATCCGCTTGTCGCCGACGACGGCGACCACACGTGGATGAAAGGCCCGGTCGAACTGCGCGCGGGTGAAGCTCACGCGGCCTCCCGCAGCAGCACGCGCGCATCGACCGCAACGGCGCGGTCGGCGTAGGCCAGCACTGGGTTGAGATCCAACTCCAGAATGTCGGGCCGTTGCTCCGCCAGCGCGGAGACAAGCAACAGCAGCCGTTCGAGCGCGTGCAGGTTCACCGTCGCCCGCCCGCGCCAGCCCTGGAGCAGCCGGGCCCCACGGATCTCGCGCACCATCTGGCGGGCGTCACGTTCGCGCAGCGGCACCAGGCGAAAGGCCACGTCGGCGAAGACCTCGGCCAAGACCCCACCGAGTCCGAACATGATCAGCGGGCCGAACTGCGGATCGAGCTGCACGCCCACGATCACCTCGACCGCACCGGGCGGCGCCATCGCTTGCACCGACACCCCGGTGATGCGGGCCTGCGGCTGCGTTGCGCTTACCGCCGCCAGCATCTGCGCTGCCGCGTTTTCAACCGCCGCGGGCGCCGGCAGATCGAGCTGGACGCCGCCGATGTCCGTCTTGTGGGTGATGTCCGGAGAAACGATCTTGATCACCGCCGGGCAGCCGAGCTGCTCGGCGAGCGCGCGCGCCTCGGCCGGTGTGCGCGCCAAGGCGGTGGGCGTGACCGGCACCCCGGCGTCGTGCAGCAGCGCTTTGGCCTCGATCTCGTTGAGTACCCGGCCCGGCATCGCGGCCTCCCTTAGCGGAAAGAACCACCGATCGCCAATCGTCACCGAGCGGTCGCAGCGCTTGCGCGGCTGCCGGCGGCCACGTAAACACGGGCCATGGAGTGGCTGAGCGGCTACGCCGTCTTTCACTGGATCGCGACGTGGTCAAATCCCTCCTGTGACATATTGTTTCGGGTTGTCACCGACCTGGGCCAGGCCACCTTCTATTACCTGGCGGTGGCGCCGCTGTTCTGGGTGGTGGATCGGCGCAAGGCGACGGTGTTGTTCCTGATGATCGTCGCCGGCGCCTATGTCAACACTTACGCCAAGCTGTGGGTCAACACGCCGCGGCCGGACCCGGCGCTGGTGCGGGTGCTCGACCTGCGGCCGTATCTCTCGCACAGCAACTCGTTCCCGAGCGGGCACGCGCAGGGGGCGGTGGTGTTTTGGGGCTGCCTGGCGTGGTGGGTCGGGCGCAGCTGGTTCACGGCGCTGGCGCTGGCGCTGATCGGACTGATTTCGTTTTCGCGGCTGTATCTCGGCGTCCACTTCCCGATCGACATCGCGGGCGGCTGGGTACTGGGCGCGCTGATGCTGCCGCTGATCCGACCCTTCCAGCGCTGGGTGAAGAGCGACTGCTACACCCCGGTCTGGGGCATGCTGGCGATCGCGGCCGGCACCCTGGCGAGCACGCTCACCGGCGATGCGGCGCGGGCAATGATCTCGGGCAGCACGATCGGCTTTCTTGCTGCGGCCGGCTGGTTGCCGCAGCAGCCGTTCGCCACCACCAGTGCGCGACAGAGCACAGTCGTGGTCGTGCTCGGGCTCGCCATGCAGCTGGGGCTGTCTGCAACCTTGGGGCTAGTGGCGCCGAGCTCGCTGCTTTCGTATTACGGTCTGACGGCGTTTCTCTGGGTTTTTGCGCTCTGGATCTATCCGCGTTCGGTTGCGGCGGCGTGGCTGCGGCTGGCCCCGGCGCGGCTGCAGTCTTGAGGTTGAGAGGTTCATATGAGTCAGAAGCCGGCGGTAAGTCTCGCGGCCATGCCCGGCCGCCGTCACGCCACGTTGGAATTGGCGCAGGAGCTCGAGCGCCGCGGCTTTGCCGGCATCTATTGCCCGAGCTTCTGCGACGGGGTGGGCTTGTGCGAGGCGCTGGCGCTGACCACCAAGAGCATTCGCCTGGGCACCGGCATCGCCAACATCTACACCCGCCATCCCTACGACTACGCCCAGAGTGCCGCGCTGATTCACGAGCTCAGTGGCGGCCGCTTCGTCTTCGGCATCGGCGTCAGCCACGGCCCGATGAACGCGCGCTTGGGCTTGTCCACGGGTAAGCCGCTGGCGGACACACGCCGTTTCGTGGCCCAGCTGCGTGACGGCGCCAGACGGCAGGGCGACTTGCCGCCGCTGGTGCTAGCGGCGCTGCGCCGGCCGATGGTGCGGCTGGCGGCCGAGATCGCTCAGGGGGCGATGTGGGCGAACGCTGCGCGCTCGTTCATGCCGACCTCACTGTCATACCTGCCGGCGGCGCAGCGGGCGGACGAGAAGTTTTTCCTCGGCAACATGATTCCCACCTGCATCAGCGACGATCGCGCGGCGGCGGCGGCGGTGCTGCGCAAGACGCTGGTCATGTACGTGCTGCTGCCCAACTATCAGAACTACTGGATCGATGCCGGCTACGAGGACGAGATGCGCGCCATTCAGCGCGCCATCACCAGCGGTGAGCAAGAGCGTATTCCGGCGCTGATGTCCGACCGCTGGCTGTCCGAGGTGACGCTGTTCGGCAGCACCGCCGAAGTTCGCGCCGGGTTGGAGGCCTGGTACGCCGCCGGCATCCGCACGCCGATCCTGGTGCCGTCTTCAACTGCCGGCGGTCAGATGCAAGCGTTCAAGGAGCTGCTGGCGGCGTTCGCGTAAGCCGGCTTCACCACGGCAGGCGGTCAAGGTCGGCATTGCCGCCGCTGAGCACGACGCCGGCGCGGGCGATGCCGGCGAGGGCTTTGAACTGCGGCGACAGCGCCGCCGCCACGGCCACTGCCGCGCTGGGCTCGACCAGCAACTTGGCGCGCTCCCAGGCCTGGCGCATGGCGGCCACGATCTCCGCTTCACTAACCGTGATCACACACTCGACCTGGTCACGAATGATCGGCCAGGTGAGCTGGCCGAGGCTGGTCAACAAGCCGTCGGCGATGGTGTCGGGTGCGGTCTGGGGAATCAGGGTGCCGGCTGCCAGCGAGCGCGCGGCATCGTCGGCGCCGAGCGGTTCAGCGGCGAAGATGCGGATCGCCGGCGCCAGCGCCTTGGCGGCAACACAGATGCCCGCGAGCAACCCGCCGCCGCCGACGGGTGCGATGATGGCGTCGAGTTCGGGCACCTGTTCGAGGAACTCGAGCGCCACCGTGCCCTGGCCGGCGATGATGTCGGGGTGGTCGTAGGGATGAATGAAGGTGGCGCCGGTGTCGGCCTGGACCGCGGCGGCTGTGGTCTCGCGGGCCGCCAGGGTGGGCTCGCATTCGACCAGCCGCGCCCCGTAGCTGGCGACGGCCCGGCGCTTCACCGCCGCGGCGTTGCTCGGCATCACGATGTGTGCGGGAATGCCGCGCTGGCGTGCAGCCAGCGCCAGCGCTTGGGCGTGATTGCCGGAGCTGTGGGTCACCACCCCGCGGGCGGCGATGGCGTCGGGCAACAACATCACGGCGTTACAGGCGCCGCGGAACTTGAAGGCGCCGGCCTTCTGCCATTGCTCGCACTTGAAGAACAGCCGCCGCCCGGCCATGCCGTCGAGCGTGGCGCAGGTCGCCACCGGCGTGCGCTGCGCCAGCCCGGCGATGCGGCGGGCGGCCGCGCGTACGTCCGACAGCTCGGCCGCAGCGGGCGGGGCCATTGGCCGCTACTCCAACTCGACCACGTCGCCGAGCGCGACCGTACCCGGCGCCTCAACCGTGGCGTAGACCCCGAGATTTTGTCCGGCGTGACGTACCACCGTGCGCAGCACGCTGGGGTCCTTGGGCAGATCGACTTGCGCCAGCGTCGGCATGACGCAGCGCACGGCCGGCAGCGCGATCGCGATGCCGGCGCTGCCGATGCGCAGAACCCGGCCGCACCAGTCAAATTCCACCAGGCCGCAGCAGTCACTCACGGTTTCGATCAGCAGGTTCGGCCGAAAGCGGCGCGCATCGAAGTCGCCACCGGGATTGTGCTCACGCATGGCCGCCAGCGAGGCGGTGGTGAGGAGATGGAGCGGAAAGGCATCGAAGTAGGTGCCGAGGGGCGAAGTGAATTGCAGCAGCTCTTGGGGAAACTGCAGCAAGTCGGGAATCGGCTCACCCTCGGTGCGGCCGAACATGGCGCGCACCTCACTCATGAAGTCATCTGTGTCCGGTTTGGCGCGGCGATAGAAGTCGCGATCACTGGCGGGCTGGCGCGGCCAGACGGTGACGGGGCGCCGCAGCAGGGCCGACAGGCTCGCGGCCGCGGCCGGGTCGTCGCAGCGCAGGCGCGCGCCGTCAGGAAAGGTGATCTCCGCTGCCGGGATGCTGTCGCCGGCCGGCTCTTCGAGGTAGCGCGCGGCGCAGCGCAGCAGGTCGTAGAGCTTCTTCGCCCCGCGAATCTCGCCGACGTGCTCGTCGCGCAACGCCCAGCCGCGGTCGCCCGCCAGGCCCCGCGTCTGCACCATAGAGCGTTGGAGCTGCTCACCGGCCATCGACTTGACCGGATAACGCCACACTTGGCTGACTCGGCCGACTACGGGCATAACGTCCTCCCCAGTGCCTGGAAATGCGGCAGGCAGGCCAGGGTCAGTAGCAACCGACGCCGGCAATGTCCATGACGGCGGCTGCGGTCTCGGCGTTGTCGGCATGCAAAGTGCTGCCGGAGCAGCTATCATGGCACGCAGCAGACGGGATCGGTACCCGCAAAGGCCTACAGAAACCATGTGGCGATTGTTGGAAGACGTGGCCGGACTCGAGCGGCGGGTGGGCGCGCTGTACGAGCGTTACGCGGAGCTGTTCCAACACGCGCCGCAGGCGGCGGCGTTCTGGCGAGAGATGGCGGGCGAGGAGCGCGTGCACGCGCTGGTCGTCGCCGCCGCGCGCGAGGTCTTCCCGGCCACCGCGCCGGCATTGCCCGGGGAGTGGACGGTGCAACTCAAAGGGATCGAGAGACTGCTCGGCGAGCTGGAGTCGCGCGCCGGTGCCGGGCTGGCTTTGGAGGAGGCGTTTGCCGCCGCAGAAGAACTCGAGGCCACCGAGCTGAACACCGTGACGCAGCTGATCGTGCGCCACGCCGGCCGCGGCTTTGCTCGGCTGGGCCCGCTGGTGAACGACGCAGGGGTGGACCAACACCACCAGCGGATGGCAGAGGCGCGGCGGCGGTTCTGCGCGGCTTAGGTGCGGCGGTGCGATGAGTTCGGGATTGTCAGCGGACACTGAGCGGTGGCTGGAGAGCCTGCCCGAGCCGGCTTTCGCCATCAGTTTGGAAAAGCGCGTTCTCGGCATGAACGCTGCGGCGGCCGCGCTCACGGGCGTGGCGGCGGCCGCGGCGCGCGGCCGGCGCTGTGCCGACATTGTGCGCTGCGAGGCGTGCGCCGAGTACTGCCCGCTCAACGCCGCGGTCGAGCAGCGGCGCGCCATCACCAGTTTCAATGTCCAACTCGAAAGCGCGCACGGCAGCGAGGCGGTGAGTCTACACACCGCGCCGTTGCGCGCCGCCGCGGGCGAGGTGATCGGGGTGCTCGAATGCGCGCGGCCGATCGGGCACTTGGTCGGCCTGTTCCAGGCGCTGCAAGAAAAGACCGACCAGGTGCAGCTCGAACGCAACAAGGTCCAGGCGGTGCTCGACAGCATCGCCGAGGGCGTGTTCACGGTCAACCGCGAGCGCATCATCACCAGCATCAACCGCACCGGCGCGCGCATCAGCGGCCGCCCCGAAGCGAAGATAGTCGGACAGGTCTGCTATGAGGTCCTCGGTTGCCGCGCCGAGTGTGCGCGCGCTTGCCCGGCGTTGCGAGTGCTCGATGGCGGCGCGGCGGTAACCAATTTCGAGACCGAATACGCCGATCCCGCGGGGCGGCTGTTCCCGGTGAGCCTGAGCATTTCCGCGTTGCGCGATGAGCATGGCGACATCGTCGGTGCCGTCGAGGCCTTCCGTGATCTGCGCGAGGTGGCGCCGGCGGCGTCAGCCAAGGCGCCACTGGTGGTCGGCAACGCCCGCATGCGTCGCATCATGGAATTGGTGGACGTGCTCAAAGATAGTGATGCCACCGTCTTGCTCCAGGGCGAAAGCGGCACCGGCAAGGGGCTCTTGGCGGAGACGATTCATCGGCTCGGCCAACGCGCGCGCCAGCCGTTCGTGAAAGTGAACTGCGGGGCGCTGCCGGAGAGCTTGCTGGAGAGCGAGCTGTTCGGCCACGTCAAGGGCGCGTTCACCGGCGCCATCCGCGATCGCCTCGGGCGC
>JACQVA010000200.1 GCA_016210005.1 Deltaproteobacteria bacterium
CCAGGATGTAAACGCAGAACTGCTTGTCCATAGCGCCAAACGCCAAACTGGATTCCCGCTTTCGCGGGAATGACGGCCCGCTTTCGCGGGAATGACGGCCATAACACCGAACCACGTTACCCACAAATTTGTCGCGCACCCCACCGGAAGCGGCACCGGAAGCGCCGGACTGCGTTGAACACCCCCGGTGCGGCCTGGTACAAGTAATTGCCAATTGACAACGAAACCGAGAAGATGGCGGGCGCGGTCGCGGTGGTCTGCAAGAACTGATGAGGTGGGCAAGTACTATGGTTGGGTTGCGATGGCCGGCAAGGGTCTGGCTGGTGCTGGCCGTCGTCTTGGTGGCCTGCGGCGGCTGGGCTCCCACCCGCGCCAAGGCGCTGGTGGCGGACAGCCCAAGCATTGGAGTCAACTCCCAAGAACTGCCGGCGGGCAACGGCAGCGGCCCGGGCGCCGCTGCCAGCGCCAACGGCTGCATGGTCGCCTTTGCCACGCGCTCGGCCTTGACGGCCAATTCCAGCGACGATTCCAACCGCGTCAGCGACATCTACCTGCGTGACCGCTGTGCCGGGCTGACCGAGCGCGTCAGTCTGGGACCGGCACTGCGCCAGGCCAACGGGGCCAGCACCAACCCGGCTATCAGCGATGACGGCTGCGTGGTGGTATTCGAGTCGGCAGCCAACAACCTCGACGACACGGCCACCGACAGCAACGAGCGGCCAGACATCTATGCGCGGGATCGCTGCGCGGGAACAACCGCACTCATCTCAGTCACACTCGCGGGTCAGGCGGGCAACCGCCGCAGTTTCGATCCGGTAGTCAGTGCCGACGGCTGCCTGGTTGCCTTCATTTCGGAAGCTACCGATCTGACCAGCGAGCCGCCGACTGGGGGAATGCACCTCTTCGTGCGTGACCGCTGCCTGGGCCGCACCACGAGCATTGCTGCCGTCAGCCCAGCGCCGGTGCTGCCGGCCGGCGTACTGCTGTACCGGGGCAACGCGGGCCTCATTCCCGAGGCCGACTCCTTTAGCGCCCTTACCGACCGCCTCCAGTTGCTCGGTGCCGAGGTCACTGAGACCACGACCTTCCCGAGCGACTTGAGCGACTTCCGCGTCGTCTTCATCGTCTCACCGGGCGCTCTCGACGATACGCCGGCGAACTTCTTCAGCAGCACTCAGGTTGGTGCTTTGCGAACGTTTGTCGCCGGTGGCGGCCGGCTGGTCGTATTGGGCGAGTACGGCGGCGCGGGCGCGTCAACGACCAACGACTTGCTCGCCCGCCTCGACACGCGCGTGCGGGTCAACCGCGATCGCTTGCACACCAACGGCTGCGGCTCGCTGCCTACCAATGCCATCGTCGCAGACCCGCTAACACAGAGCCCGGAGGCCGTGACCAGCTTGGCTCTGGCCAATGCCGCCTCAGTGCAAACGGTCAACGGCTCGGGCTCGTGGCCGGCGGCAGGCGCGCCGCGCTGCCTGGCTAGCAACGGCGGCGGCTCGTGCCTGGCACTGGCGCAGCAGTTGTCTGCCGGCGGCCTGGCTGGCGACATCGTGCTGATCGGTGACGCCAGCCTGTTCGGCGACCAGTGTGGCTTCGTTGCAGAGACGGCAGCCGTGGGCAACCGCGTCCTCGCCTCCAACTTGTACTTGTTGGCGCCGGCGGCTGCACCGCGTAAGCACCTGCTCAAGGGGCGTGCCTTCGACGGCGCAGGTAACACGCTGGTGTTCACCAGCGACGCCTTGCTCGACGGCGATACCAACCCGCTGGCCGATGTGTTCGCGGTAGACTTGCCTTCGGGGAACATCGAAGTACTCAGCCTGGCACTGGATGGGACGCCGGCGGGTGGCCGCAGTTACGGCGCCACCGTGAGCGCCGATGGCTGCCGCGCCGCCTTCGTGTCGGAGAGCACCGTCTTGGCCGATGGTGATAGCAACGGCAAGCCCGATGTCTTCGTTCGTGATCGCTGCGCCGATACCCTGATGCGGTTGCTGCCGCTGAGTCTGGCGGAACCGAACGGGGTCAGCCCGGCGGCCGAGATTTCAGCCAGTGGAGCGTTCGTGGCCTTCGAGTCGGATGCAACCAACTGGTTCGGCGGCGACACCAACGGCGTGCGCGACGTCTTCGTCGCCAACCTGGCGACGGGCCTGATCGAGCGCGCCAGCCTGTACAGCGCCGGACCGCAGCCCACCCGACCGAGCTTGCTCGAAGACCTCGCCGACGACGGCCGGTTGCTGGTGCTCACCAGCGCTGAGGGCTACTGGAACGTCGATAAGAACCAGGTCGAGGACGTCTACGTTTCAGCCATCGCGATGGCACCGATCGCACCCACCCCAACGCCATCGCCTACGCCCAAGCCGATACAGACCATTTATTTTCCGGCCACGATCATCAACCAGTCGAGCACCTTGAGCGCGGAGGTTTACCTTGGCGATGCCTGCGGCTTGCCGGGAACGATTGCGGCAATCGCCTTGAGCGGCATGAGCAGCAGCTTCTCGGTCGCCTCGTTTCAAACCACGTGTACTGACCCGGCGCCAGGCCAAGCTGCACCGCTACCAGTCCAACTGGCTGACGGTCAGGCGCTGCACCTGGTCTTCACCTTCACGCCGGCGGTGGCCGGCAACCTCACGGCGGTTGCTACGGTGTACGGAACCGCAGGCAACGTGATTGCGTCGTTCTCACTGCGCGGAACCGGCCTGGGCATTCCCACCTCTACGCGCACCCCGACGGTGACCCCGACGCCGACGGCCACGCGCCCGCCGACACGAACCCCAAGCAACACGCCGACGGGGACCGCCACGAGAACACCGACGTTCACGCTGACGTTCACCCGCACGCGCACCCCGACCCGCACCGCTACGGCCTCGTCGACGCCGACCGAGACGCGCACGCCAACCCCCACACTAACCCCGTCACCAACGCGCACGCCGACGCCGTCGCGCACGCCATCGCCCACGTTTACGTGCACGGCGTCACCGACTGCCACGCCCTCGATTACCGGTACCCCGACTCCGTCGCATACGCGCACGGCCTCGGCCACACGCACCCCCAGTGCCACCGCCACCGCTTCGCCAACCAATACCGGCACGCGCACGGCAACAACAACTAACACCCGACCGCCAACGCGTACGCCCACCGAAACCTCCACCGCGACCATGACCCGTACCGCCACCCCGACGGCAACGGCCACCAGAACGGCAACCGCAACTGCGACCAAAACGCCGTCGTACACGCCGGTTCCGACGCGCACCCCTTCGCCGACCAATACACGAACTGTGACGCCGACGCGGTCGTCAACCCGCACCCCGTCGCTGTCGCCGACGCCGACCGCCACGGCCACGCCCACGCGCACGTGGACGCCGGTCCCCTCGCCAACGCCAACCCGTACCCTGGTACCGACCGCGACCCCTTCGCCCACGATCACGCGATTGCCGACGCTAACGCCGACCGTGACCTTCACCCGCACCTATACCCCAACTCCGACCCTCACCCGCACGCGGGTTCCAACCGCGAGCCCATCGCCGACCTTCACCCGGATACCCACGGTGACACGAACTGCGACCTTCACCCGCACCGAAACACCCAGCGCGACTATGACCCGCACGCGGGCGGATACGGCCACAGCGACACCATCGCCGACCGCCACGGCAACGCGCACCCCCTCGCGCACACCAACGGCGAGCGCGACCATTACCACCTCGCCCACGCCGTCGCAGACCAACACGCGGGTACCAACGGCCACGCCGACGAGCACAGCCACGCGGACGCCAACGCGGACACCGACCGACACGCGGGTGCCGTCGGTCACACCGACGACCACAACGACACGCTCGCCGACGGGCACCCGGGTGCCGACCGCTACGCGCACGCCGACCCGTACGCGGGTACCGACCGCTACGCAGACGGCGACGCGCACCAGCGCAGCCGGGTGAGCGCGCCTGGCAGAAACGACAACGCCCCGCCGAGAAGCCCGGCGGGGCGTTGTGATTATGGCAAGTTCAATGGCGCGTGCTTACGCCTTGGTGACGTTGCTCGCTTGCGGGCCCTTGCGACCCGGGGTGATCTCGAACTCGACGGCCTGCCCGGCCTCGAGGCTACGAAAACCATCACCCGCGATCGCCGAGTAGTGAACGAAGACATCTTCGCCGTTGTCGGTGTGGATGAAGCCGTAACCCTTCTCGGGGTTGAACCACTTCACGGTTCCGTGTGCCATGCACCTTTCCTCCTTCTTTGGTCGAACTCGTCTCGTGGGGAAGGTGCTGATTGGTCTGGGACCCTGAGGGTACTGCAACTCGGCCGGGGCCAGAACCTCCGGCCGCCTGATCAACTGCGCGGCTTCCCGTCTCGACTGCCGGCGTTGTATACCCGAGCGTCCCCCCGCGCGCAACCGCGGCCCGGCGGGCGGCAAGTGCCGGCAGCGCAAATGCCGGTGGACCGGCACCATGGTTGTCAGCTATCTAGAGGGGCCATGAGTGCGACGGTTACCCAGATTCGCGAGGCTAGCAGGCAGAGCGTTCGTCAAACCCGGCCCCACCCTGCCGCCGTGCCAGAGCTGCCGCTCACCGAGCTCAGCGGTTGGGGCCATTACCCCGTGGTGCATGGGCATGAACGGCTGTCGGAAGACTTGGAGCAGAGTACCGAGAGCGCGGCGCTCAGCCGCGGCCTCGGCCGTTCGTACGGCGATTCGTCGTTGCCGGCATCAGCGCAAGACGTGGTTTCGACTTCGGTGCTGGCGGACCGCTTGATTGCCTTCGATCCGGCCACCGGCATCGTGCGCGCCGAGGCCGGCTTTCCGTTGTGGCGCTTGAATCGGCTTTTCCTCCTGCGCGGCTGGTTCACGCCGGTAACGCCCGGCACCCACTACGTCACCCTTGGCGGCATGGTGGCCTCCGACGTTCATGGCAAGAGCCACCACGTCGACGGCTGCTTCGGTGAGCATGTCACCGCGCTCAAGCTGCGCGTAGCCGACGGCCAGATCATCGAGTGCGCCGAGGCCCACGAGCCGGAGTTGTTCCGCGCCACGCTCGGGGGCATGGGGCTGACCGGTCACATTTTGGAAGTCGAGTTCCGCCTTCGTCGTATCCCATCGCCGTGGATCTGGCAGGAGAGCGAGCGCACCGCGGACTTCGATGCCACCATCGAGCGCCTGCGCCAGGCCGGGCGGCGCTTTCCGATGACCGTGTGTTGGGCCGACTTCCTCACCCGTGGTCCTGGAGCCGGACGGGGTGTGATCACGAGCGGGCGCTGGGCCGAGCCTGCCGAAGCCCCGGCCGCACCGCCTCGCTTCCACAGCCCGATTGCGCTTCCGCCGGTGTTTCCGAGCTGGTTCTTGCAGTCGTGGATGGTGCAGCTGTTCAACCGCCTCTACCACGCCAAGCACGGCGCCCGCGTTCGCACCGGCATTGTCAGCCCGGAGACGTTTTTCTACCCTCTTGATGTCGTCCGCGAGTGGAACCGGGTGTACGGCGAGCGCGGGTTAACGCAGTATCAAGCCGTGCTCCCGACCGACGATCCCGCGCGCCAGCGCCGCTTCTTGGACCTCTTGCAGTCGCACCGCGCCCCGGTGTTCTTGTGCGTCATCAAGGATTGCGGCCCGCAGGGCAAAGGGATGCTGTCGTTTCCCAAGCCCGGCGTCTCCTACGCGCTCGATTTGCCGGTGAGCCGCGAGACACAAGCCCTGGTCGATGCCCTCAACGAGTTCGTTGTCGCCGAAGGCGGCCGCATCTATCTCACCAAGGACGCCTTCACGCGCGCCGAGCATTTCCGGGCGATGGAGCCGCGCCTGGATACGTTCCATGCCGTTCGCCGCAAATGGGATCCCGAAGGCCGCCTGCGCAGTGCGCAATCCGTACGCCTCCTGGGAGGCCGCCCGTGAAAGTCGTCTTCTTCGGTGCCACCAAAGGGATGGGGCGCGCACTCGCGCGCCTGATGGCGCAGCGTGGCGATGCGCTCTGTCTGCTCGGCCGCGACGGCGACGATCTCGCCCGCAGTGCGCAGGACCTCCGTCTCCACGGTGCCAGCGGCGAGGTCGGCACCGTGGTCTGCGACCTGCTGGAGCCCCAGTCGTTCGCGCCGGCGCTCGATCACGCCGCCGCTGCGCTCAACGGCTTCGACACCGTCGTCGTCACTGCCGGCTTGTTCGCCGCCCAAGAAGCGTTGGAGCAGGACGCGGCCCTGCGCGATCGGGTATTGACCGCCGACTTCATCAACACCGTGCATTTCTGCGAAGAAGCCCGCGCCCGCCTGCTGGCCAAGGGCGGCGGCACGCTGTGCGTATTCAGCTCGGTGGCGGGCGAGCGCGCGCGCAAGCCGGTGATCCTTTACGGCGCCGCCAAAGCGGGTCTGTCGCACTACCTCAATGGCCTCGATCACAAGTTTCGCGCGCAGGGGCTACGGGTCGTGCTGGTGAAGCCAGGCTTCGTCAAGACCGGCATGACCGTGGGCCTCAAGCCGCCGCCGTTTGCCGGTGAGCCCGACGAGGTGGCGCGCGCCGTGCTCACGGCCATTGACCGCGGCTGGCCGGAGGTCTTTGTCCCGGCCGCGTGGCGATGGGTGATGCTGGTCATCCGGCTGCTGCCGCGCGCGGTCATGCGCCGAATCGGATTCTAGGAGCCGACAATGAGTCACAACACCGATCGTTTACGGCAGCTGTTTGCCGATTTGGAGCGGCTGGATTTCGCCGCCGTGGCCGGCCATTGCGCCGCCGACTGTGTGTACGAGGATGTCCCTATCCCGGCCGCCACTGTCGTTGGGCCCGAGGCGATTCGCGCCAAACTGGAGATGGGGCTGGGCGCGCTCGAACGCTGCCCGGTTACCATTCATGAGATGCTCGAAGCCGGCGACACGGTGATGATGGAACGAACCGAGGTGTGGTGGAATCGCACCGGCGAGCGCGCCACGCTGCCGGTGGCCGCCGTTTTCAAGTTCCGTGACGGCCAGCTGACCTTGTGGCGTGATTACTGGGATGTGAAGACGCTGTTTGCGCAGCAGCCGGCCAGCTGGTTGCCCGACGTGCCGCGTTGAGTGGCGCGGCCGGAGCTGGGGCAGTGCCGCCGTCAGCTGCTCTTTCAGTGCGTAGAGGATTGCGGGCTTGGCCTTAACCCTAGCGGCTTGTCGAATCATTCAGATGAAATCCATTCCCCTCGCGTTAGTGTCGCCGCCAGAAGCCCGGCGCCTCGCGCGCCTGTTCCCGTCGTACCGGGATTTCGTCGACGATGCCCTTTTTCATCCGGACTGGGGCTATTACAGCACCGGCATCGTGCGTTTCGGCGAGGGCGGCCACTACGACACCTTTCCCCTGGCGCTGTCGCCGATGTTCGGCCGGATGCTGGCTGGGTACGGCTATCGCTTGTGGCGCCGCTACGGGCAGCCGCAGAGCTTCGAGATTTGTGAGATCGGCGCCGGCAACGGTCAACTGTGTCTCGACGTGCTGGTGGCGGCAGCGGATCAGGTGCGCCGCCAGCGCGATGCCAACAAAGGCAGGTGGGCGCAGTTCGCTCGGCTGCTGCGCTATCGGATTATCGAGCGCAGCCCGGCCTTGATCATCCGCCAGCGCAAACATCTCGGGCCGCTGGCCGGGCAGGTGACGTGGACGCAGGCCGACCTCAGCCAGCGGGCGGCGCGTGGCACGCCGCTGGCCGACTACGGTTTGGTGCTGGCCAACGAAGTGCTCGATTGCCTGGCGCATCACAAAGTCGTGCCCCAAGCGGACGGGCAGCCGGGTGTGGTCTTCGTCGTTCCGACGTTGCACCGTGGCCGGCGCGCGCAGAGCGGCAGGCTCGAAACGGTGCCGGGGTTGCGACCGGACGATCGTGCGCTTTTGCGCGCCGGTCTGGCGCAGGCTCTCGGCGACGCCCGCCTGCGCTGGCAGGTCTCTTTTCACGAGGTGTTACTGCCGGTCACGGCGGTACCGGGCTTGCGGCCCTTCCTGCGGCGTCATTACCCGGAGTTCTTCAGGCCCGGCAGGTTTCCACCCTACTTCGCCTGTCCGGCGATCGAGACGTTGATCCGCAATGCGGCGCGCTTGTATGACCAGGGCGAGGAGCTGTGGATCGACTACGGCGATACCCGCTCGTTTCACCTCACCAAGCCGGACGCGCGGCGGATGTTCGCCGGGCCGCCGCGATCGAATGCCACGGTCTATCGCGCCCCGGGGTTGGACGACATCACTTTCATGGTGGATTTCTCCGTGGTCGGCGGCGCCGCCGAGGATGCCGGCTTGGCGGTCGACTTCTACGGCGGTCAAGGCGAATTGGCCCGGCGCAGCGGCGTCCGGTTCGATCGCCACGCCGCCAATGAGATCCTGCGCTATCGTGCTCTGGGATGGATGCTGGCGCTTGTCGGGGTCGGCCCGGAGCGGCTCTGGCGTCAGACGGGGTGGACGTGGGGCAAGCGGCCGGGCAGCGGCGGACCGGTGCGCGCCGACATCCGCCGCGGCATCGCCGAGTTCATGGGAGAGCGCCGCAGCGCCTTCAAGCTGATGATCCTGCGCCGCAAGGGGATGCCGTAATCGCGCCGCGGCTGAGGCGGTATCCGCTGGCGCAGCCTGGACTCATCTACGCGTTGAAAGCGCCAAGGCTACTAGGCAAGCTGTTAGTGATCGCGCTGGCTGGCGTAGAGGTTGCTGCTGAGCGCCTCCAGCAGATGCAGCGAACTGCGGCGCACTCGTTGCAGTACCCCCGCTTGCTCGAGGGAAAGCGGGCCAAACTCTTCATCCAGCAACAAGTCCGTGTACCCGATCAAAGCGGTAAGCGGTACGCGCAGCTGGTGCGAAATGGTGGTGACGAATTCGCATTCCGCCCGCTTGACCTGGCGTAGTGCTTCTATCAAACGGCCGTTCTCGTGTGCCAGCGACGCCAAGCCGGCGGGTTGAGCGTTGCGCAAGACGAGTTGCTCGGCGCTCAGCGCGTCGGTCAAGGCGGGTGCGCCGTGGCTCTTGTGGCGGTTCGGGTCGAGGCTGCCGTTGATCAGTGCCAGCAAGTCACGCGCCGCCTGATCAATGCGGCGCAGGGCGTCGATCTGGCCATCGCCGAGATGGCCAAATGCGCCATCGAGCAGGAGGTCGGTGTAGCCGACGATCACGTTGAGCGGAGTGCGCAGTTCGTAGGAGAGGGTGGCAAGCAACTCGTAGGTCAGGCGGCTGCCGCGTTCCAGTTCGGCCACCAGCCGCGCGTTCTCCAACGCCAGCACGGGCAGCCGAACCACGAACCAGGCCCCGTTGTCACGGCTGGTGTCGAAACGGATCTCGCCGCCGTGGGCGGCGATGATCGCCCGCGAAACGTCGAAACCGGGAGCGCTGTTGTCCGTGGCCGCCGCCGCATCGGCGCGGCCCGGCGGGGAGAACAGGCCCTCCGCCTGCTCGGCGCTCATGCGCGGACCGCTGTCGCCGATCGTCAGCTCCAGCCACTCGCCGTCAGCCGTGGTGCGGCAGAACACCAGGCCGCCGTCACGGGTGGACCTCACCGAGTTGCGCAGCAGGCTGGCCAAGCCGCGCTCGAGTTGCGGTGCGTCAATCCAGGCCAACGGTAAGGCCGGGTCCAGATCCAGCCCCGAGGCCAGCCGCTTTTGCGCAAATGCCGGCTGGTACAGGTCGATCAGATCCAGCACCACCTGGTTGAGCGAAGTGGGCTGGGGCAAGACGTGGACAGCTTCAACACCCATCATAATGACTTCCGCTCCCCTGCGGGACGAAAGCCGGTCCAAGGAGCATGCCACGCGCTGCGGCATCTCCGGCACGGCGGTAAGTGGCACCGGAGCACCGCGACCTGTCGAGTAATGAACGGTGGCGGCAGAATCGTGGTCACCGCCCTGCAAGTGCTGTGAGCTGGCGCAGACCAGCGGTCGGACGCTACCGCCGCGGCGCCGCGGCCGCCTGGCTGCGCATGGCTGCGACTGGCGATTCCGGAACTTGCGAGCCGAAGCGCCGGTTAGCCGCGGCCGCCAGCGGATGGCTTCGGCGGCACAATGCGCCTGCCTTGGCGAGCGGCTTGCTGCGTATCAGTTTCAGCTCGATGAAAGTTGTAGCTGTGCTGGGAAGAAAGGTCCGTCGATGGATACACGGCTGATCCAGGTAGTAGCTGATTCGGTCAAACTGGACGGGCTGCTGGGCGTGCCACAGCCGGCGATTGGGATGGTGGTGTTTGCGCATGGCAGTGGCAGCGGCCGGCTCAGTCCACGCAATGCATACGTCGCCAGCGCCCTCCACACCGCCCACATTGGCACCCTGCTGTTCGACTTGCTTACCGAGAACGAGGCCGCCAACCGCGCCAAGGTGTTTGATGTCGTACTGCTGGCCGAGCGGCTGCGGGCTGCCACCGAGTGGGTGCGTCACGATACCCAGACCCGCGGGTTGCCGATCGGGTATTTCGGTGCCAGCACCGGCGCCGCCGCGGCGTTGATTGCCGCCGCGGATGATACGGCGATTCGTGCGGTGGTCTCCCGCGGCGGCCGTCCGGATCTGGCAGCGACGGCGCTGGCGCGGGTGCGCGCGCCGACGCTGCTCATCGTCGGTGGCGAGGATCACGTCGTGATCGGGCTGAACGAAGAGGCGCATGCGCAGCTCGCCTGCGAGAAGGACTTGGAAATCGTCCCGGGAGCCACGCATCTTTTCGAGGAGCCGGGTACGCTCGATGAAGTGGTACGCTTGGCAACGCAGTGGTTGCTGAGCCACCTGACCAGAACGCTCGCAGCCAATGCCTACACCGACCAACACCGGCCGGCCCCTATGAGCGCGGCCGGGCGATGGTTGCGCCCGTGAGCCGGGGCGGCAATGGCGGATGACGCGGTGCAATGAGCTGGGGACGCGAAGCGGTGATCACTTTCAAGGACCGGCAAGACGCGGGCCGGCGGCTAGCTGCGGCGCTGACCAAGTACCGGGCACAGCACCCAGTGGTACTGGCGCTGCCGCGCGGCGGCGTGCCGGTGGCCTACGAGGTGGCGCGCGCCTTGGCCGCACCACTCGATGTGATCGTGGTGCGCAAGCTCGGAGCGCCCGGCCAACCGGAGTTGGGCATTGGCGCCATCGCCGACGGCGACCATCCGCAACGGGTGCTCAACGAGGACATGGTGCGAATGCTGAGCGTGAGCGAGGCCTACTTGCGCCGCACGGTGGAACGCGAGCTGGAAGAGATCAACCGGCGCCAGCGCCTGTACCGCGGCGGCCGCCCGCCGATAGCGCTGGCGGGCCGAACTGCCATCGTCGTTGACGACGGGATCGCCACCGGCGGCTCGATGCGCGCCGCCTTGCGCGGCGTGCGCCGGGCCGCGCCTCAGCGCTTGGTGCTGGCCGTACCGGTGGCACCGCCGGAAACCATCGAGTCGTTGCGCGAGGAAGTCGATGATCTGATTTGTTTGAGCGTGCCCGCGTTCTTCTCTGCTGTCGGCCAGTTCTACGACGATTTCCGCCAGACCACTGACGACGAAGTGGTCCGCCTGCTCGATCGCGCCTGCATGGAATACGCGTCGGCGGGCGATATCGCCGCCACCGCGGCGTCGTAGTCTCCGCGGCCCAGCGGCTCACGGGGCTCTCTACTCGAGGAAATTCACCATCACCTTCGCCGCCACCTCGGGCTTTTGCGCGGCGGCCAGGGCGTCGTTGAAATCGGCGAAGTCAAATTGGTGCGTGATCATGGGCGATACCTCCACGGCTCCCGATGCCAGCATCTCGATTACAGCCGGAAACTCGGTCGGGTACGCCATCGCACCCTTGATCGTCAGCTCCTTCGCCATGACGTGGAAGAACGGCAGCGCCACTTCCTGCTTGTGCATCGCCACCACCACCATGCGGGCACCGAACTTGGCGTGGTCGAAGATCTCGCGCACGACCGGCGCGGCGCCCGAGGCGTCGATGTAGACGTCGGTCCCCACCGCGGGCATCACTCCGTGCACCAGCTCCCGCCCGTGGCGAGTTAGAATCACTTCCCAGGGATCGCCGTGAGCGGCGTTGCACACCGCGCCCGCGCCGAGCTGCCGAGCAATGGCGAGCCGCGTGTCAGAGAGGTCGACAGCGACTATGTCTCTCACCCCGCGGTAGCGCAGGCAGGCGATCACTCCGAGGCCAATGGGGCCGGCGCCGAACACGACCACTTTGTCATCCGCCCTGGCGGCGCACTGGTTGACGGCGTGCATGGCGACGGCGAGCGGCTCCACCAGCGCGCCCTGCTGGAAGGTCAGCGAATCGGGTAGGGGGTAGACACAGTCAGCTTCGGCGACATTGCGTACCAACAGGTAGGGCGTGAATCCGCCTTCGGGTCCGCCGTTGCCAATCCGATTGCCCGCCGCTTCCGGGTTAACGACGACGCGCTGACCGACTCGAACCCTCTTGACGGTTGCGCCCGCCGCCGCGATTACACCAGAGAGCTCGTGCCCGATGGGCATCGGGCCACCAGTGGGCAGAGGCAGCCCCCCCATCGCGACATAGCTGAGGTCGCTGCCGCAGATGCCGCAGGCCGCGACTTTGACGACGACATCATTCGGACCCGGCGCCGGCTTCGGGATGTCGATGAACCGGACGTCGTTGGGCCCGTCGATGGTGACCTGTTTCATGGAGTGCTCCAATTCCCCAGAGTTAGCCTTGATAAGCCAAGACCGCTTCACCACGAAGCACACGAAGGGCACGAAGGGGAAACCCGAAGTGCGCGGTCATGACCCAAGAGCAGACCTCATTTCCGATGACGTTTGTGGGGCAATGCCAGAGTCATGCTTGGCTCGCTTTCTTCGTGCTCTTCGTGACCTTCGTGGTGAATTCCTTCTGTCAGATTAGAGCTACGCGATCGACCAGCCGCCGTCGACGCACAGAGTCTGGCCGGTCACGAAGCGGGCCGCGGGACTGGCGAGGAAGAGGAAGGCCGGCGCCACGTCGTCGGGCGTGCCCCAACGCCGCAGCGGCGCCCGCTCGATTAGGGCCTTCTCCAACTCCGGCATGCTTTTCACCGGTGCGGTCATCTCGGTCTCGATCTGACCCGGCGCCACGGCGTTGACCCGAATAGCATCGGCGGCCCAAGCCGCGGCCAGGTTCTTGGTCATTTGCACTATGCCGGCCTTGGCGGCGCCGTAGCCCGGGACGAACGGGACGGCGAAGAAAGCGGACATGCTCGCCATATTGAGCACGCTGGCGCCGCCGTCGAAGCGGCTGGCACGCAGCAGCGGCTGGCAGGCGAGCGCCAGGCGAAAGGCACCGAACAGGTTGATGCGCACCGAATCCTCGAACACCTCGGGGGTCCATTCCGTGCGGCCGTCGCGGAGGCCGGCGAAGTTCGCGCCGGCGTTGTTCACCAGCACGTCCAGGGCCGCCAGCGACCCGGCCAGTGCCGCAATGGCCTCGCCGTCGCGAACGTCGAGCTGCCTGTAGGCGAACGCCGAAAGATCGTGCTCGTAGTCCGCCACCGCAGCGCGCGTGCCGGTGATAGTAACCCCCGCCCCGGCCGCGGTGAACGCCCGCGCAATCGCCAGGCCAATCCCGTTCGAGCCGCCGGTGACCAATACCCGTGCGCCCGAGAAGTCGAACTGAAATCGCTGTTTACTCATACGCACTTCTCCACCGCTTGTCGCCTCTGCTCACTCGGCTTGGATTGGAAAGCGTTCGAAGTAGAAGCCGAAGCGTTTTCGCAACTGGCCGGGATCGATCCCGAAATCAGCCTTGAGATCGTAGACGACCCGGCCGAATTTGCCCCGCGGGTTGCGCGCCATGAAGTCGTCGAGGACTCGACGGGCATCCGCTGTCATCTCCAGGCCGGCGCGCTCGTAAATCCGCTCCACCATGACAACGTCGTCGGCCATGAATTCGTGGAAGAGCACATCGATGCTGTGCGCCGCCGGGATGCGCTCGCGATCGCGCACGCAGGCGCGCAGCAGGCGCTCGATGCGGTCGATCCAGTAGTCAGCGATCATTGCCAGGTCCACCCGCTTGCAGCGCAGACGGCTGCCGTAAGCGCACATGGTCACGGTCGAGGCAATTACGGACACCGGATCACGGTGGGTGAAGGCGATGGTGGCGTCTGGGAACGTGGCGATCAGGGGGCCGAGCTGCTCCAGATGCTGGGGCGACTTCAGGATCCAACGCTCCGGCCCGCGCAGCCACTGCAGTGCTTGCAGCGCCTTTTTCAGGTAGTGGTAATGCGGCGTCTGGTCATGGGAGAGATAGTAGTCGCGCCACCGTGGAACGTAGGCGATCCACTCCCAGACGTAATTAGAGAAATCCAGCGCCTGCAGCTCGATCTCTTCGTGAATGTGCTCCGGCGGCATGTCGTGCATGTTGCGGAGGAGCGGAAGCAGGCTGTAGGCGCGCTCGTAGTTCTCGCGGCAGCGCACGAAGCGCGGATCGAGGCCGTCGGGTCCGGGCCCTTCGCTGCGGACCGGAACCGGCTCCAGGCTCTCCCAATATGGCAGCGAGCGCAGGCGTGAGTCGGCGGAGATCAGGTTGAGCAGGTGCGTAGTCCCCGAGCGCGGCAGGCCGACGATGATGATTGGCCGCTTGACTTCGACGTCGAGAATCTCCGGGTGGCGGCGGAGGAGATCCGTCAGGCGCAGCCGGTTCGCGGCGAAGCGCACGCAGTCAGCAAACGCGCCCAGGCGACCCACCGGCCCCGCGTAGGGATCCTCGTCGAGGCTCTGCAGTTGCACGCGCAGCCGCTCGCGGAAGTCATCGGCGCCGAAGTCGCTGAGCCCAGTGCGCCGCATCGCCTCTCCGAGCACGGCCTCTTCCGCGAACGTCACCGGAATCCGGCGCGCGAATTCGATCGCCGCCTTCTGCGCCGGCGTGAGCATGGGATTGCCCAGATCGCTGATGCGAATGTCGTCGGGGCGGTTCGTCATGCCAATCTCTCTCTGTCGCCTTCCTTCAATGCCGTACAGTGTCACAGCCGGCCCAGAATGTGGAGCACAAGCCGCGGTTTGAAACGGTGGCGGCAGCATGTCGACCCGAAGGACCTGTCTTGAAGCTTGCGGTCGGCGACGAATTCACAGAGAATTCGGAATATGAACATCGGTTGGATCTACAAGGACGGCGAAGTGATCGAACTCCCGTCCCTCACCGCCGTCATCCAGAAGGATAAAGCCTGGTATGTTTCCACCTGCTCTGAACTAGGCGTTGCCAGCCAGGGCAAGACCCGCAAGGAAGCGTATGCCATGCTGGCGGAAGCGGTGGAGCTGTGGCTGGAAGCCGCCAGCGCTAGGGAGATCAAGCGCCGGATGAAGCTGGGCGGTGACACCGCCACGGTTCCTGTGCCCAACCGGCGCGAGATTCCAGTGGGCACACTCAAGTCGATCATCAGCCTGAGCGGGCTGGACGAGGCCCTGTTCCGAAGATGAGCGACGCAGCCATCACCCACGACACGTTCCCCTCCGTGATCAACGTGACTCGCCTGCCACAGCCGCGCGCAGCTTTTTGATCTGCCGGCGCAGCCACGAGGTCAGCCAGAAGTTCTCGCTGGCGGCTTCGAGTTGCTCGTGGGCGCGCAAGCTCACTTCCAGTGCGCCGCGGTGCCGCGGTGTCGCGGCCAACGCCACTTCCGCCAGGTGGATCGCCTCTAACGGCGCACCGGCGTCGAGCTTCTCTTTGGCGCGCTGCGCCACGGCGTCGGGTCCACCGGCCAGTTCGACGAGGTCCGGGTGCACACTCCACGGGGGTACGGCGTAGAGCTCGGTGGTCGAGTGGTGATGGAACCATCCGGCGTAGTTCTCCCAGACCGCGCGCACGCACCAGGAGACTTCTCCATATCCGTGACCGACCTCGATCTCCGAAGGCAGCGTGATCTCACGCATCAGCGTGTCGACGTCTTTGCCCGCGTTCATGCCGCGGACGGTCTCGTCGTGGACGTACTGCACCGCGCCGCGCAGCCGCAACAGCTCGGCGCGAATAGTATCGCGACCCGCGACCGGATCGTGATGACCGACGAGCAGCAGATCGGGTTCGAGGGCCAGCACCCGATCAAGGGATTCGATGAAGCGCAGCGCGTCGCGGTAGCGATCGCCGCGGATGGTGACCAGGTTCGGAATGTGTCCGAACAGCGCGCTGAACAGGTTGCCGCAGAAGCAGATGCGGTGTTGCGGCAGCCAGACCACCAGGGAATCGGTGGTCTCGCCGCCGGGCGTTGCGAGCAGCTCGAAGCGAAGGCCGCCCAGCTCGAACTCGTAGCGATCGTCGAAAGTGATGGTCGGTGTGGGCCGCGCCTGCGCTGGCACTGCGCCGCCGCACGTTCTCACGGCCTCGCGTATCCCTTTCGCCACCGTCTCCTCGAAGGCGAAGGCGCTGCGCGCGATGCGGAAGGCCTCCAGCAGTTCGTTGTCGGCTTGTTGAATTCGGTTGTTCGCCTGGGCGACGATTTCGGTGCCGGGCTGGCGAAAGAAGTCAACGCCGCCGACGTGATCGACGTGGCCCTGGGTGAGCAGGATGTAGCGGATCGGGCCGGAGTCCACGGCGTCGAAGTTGCGCTTGTGCACGGGGGCCTCGAAACCCATGCCGGTGTTGATGACGACGCGGCCCTCGCCGGTGATCACCAGGAAGCTGTTCGAGAACCCCTCGGAGAGATAGACGAAGTCGTTGATGCGCCTTGCCGCCGGCTGGGAAGCCGGCTGGATGTCGAAGCCGCCGGGACGAGAGCGGTAGAGCGGTGTGATCATAATGGTCCTGATCGTGCGGGCGGATGCGCAGCCCATTGACGAAGTCGTTGCGCTGCTTCAGCGACGGCAGCGTGTCCTCGAGCAGACTCGCCTCTCTGCCGACGATCCCGGTGATCCCTCCCTTGGCCGCGGTCGCGGAGGCGAGGTGGCGGTATCGACGGGCGCCGCCCTGGCTGGCGCTTGGAATTGCCGCCGGGCAAGAGCTGATAGTGCGCGCCCGGCTCGGCGTAGGCGTCGCAGATGACAACGCGATCAACCGCGTAGGCCATTCGACCTCAGGCGGCTGCGCGCCGGCGCCGCAGCGCCTTCCCGGCGGTACGCCGTGCGCGAGGAACGGGAATGTCGACCGTCTTCTGCGACAACACCATTGCGAGAAAGCTGGTCGGTTCCGGTGCGGCAAACTCTTCAGGCGTGTAGCCATGCGCTTCCACCGAGACCCCCGCACGCCCCGCCGCAATGCCAAGGGTCTCCAGGCGACGGAGGTCGCCGAGCCGCGCGAAGTCGCGGGAGACGACGATGAGATCGATGTCGCTCTCTTCGCGTTGCTCGCCACGCGCCCACGACCCAAACAGGAGCAAACGCTCTGGCCGGATGCGTGCGCGCCGCAGTTGTTCGCAGAACGCCGTCAGCTCTGCGCGAGGCGTAGATCTTTGCGGAGCCATTTGATCACCCGTTTCGTCTTCGAGAGGTAGGACCGTGCCGTCCGATACGGATACAGCCCCACCATCTTGGCCAGATCCTCCGGATACCGCGTCGGCACGCTGGCCCGGTTGATGGCTGCAACAAAGTCGCCATCGCGCGCCGCCAAAGTGAGATCGAGTCCGCGCACAAAATAGAGCAGGTCATGGATGCGCGGAGGCGTGTCGTTCTTGGCCTCCGCCCACAGCCCCTTCACGGTCTTCTCAAGCGCCAGGTGGCACATGAAGACGACGTAGACGTAGCGCTTCGACCTCAGCATTGCCTCGGCCGTCTGCACGTCGTAGTCGGCGCTGGCGAGCCAGTTGGCTGTCGTCTTCTTCATCGCCCGTTCAGGTCCTTCACCACGGTCGACTCGTTGCCATACACGTCGACCACCTTCACGGCGATGCGCTTGTAGCCGCGGACGGGGAACGGCTGCGAGGTAAGCTGGAGCTTGAACTCCTCGGGGTCGACCTCGGCCTTCAGCGCCGCCTTGATGTTCGGCGCCTTCTTGAAGTCGAAGAACATCTGGCAGTCGACGAAGCAGTCGCCGTCGTAGTCCTCGTCGAGATACCAGGCGGCGACGTAGCCCGAGTCGGCGCGGTAGTAGTCGGTCGTGCGCTTCTTGCGGTCGAAGACCCCGACGCCGTCCAAGGTGACGACGGCTTCCTTTGGCTTTCCCTTCCCGTTGGTGAAGCTGACCTTCACGTCGGGCAGCGCGAGGGGCGAGAACAGCATCTCCGGCTGCGTCGCCTTCAGTCCCTCAGCGAGCGTGTCCGGCCGGATCATGATCAGCTCGACCTTGACCTTCCCGCGCTTCTCGATCTGCGACTTGATCTCGCCAACGTTGGCCTCGAAGGCCCAGCCGAGGACGTGCACCTCCAGGATGCCGGAGGCGAGCGCGTCCTGCACGGCGTCGTTGATCTGCTTCGCCGTCACCCGGCCGGTCAGCGGGCCGACGGAGATCGCAATCTTGTGCTGCTCCGACTCGGCGATCGCGTGGACCAGACCGCTGGCACCCTGGATCGTCGCGTCCTTGCGGTACAGCCGGCAGATGACGCCGATGTAGTTCTCCAGCTTCGCCGGCTCGCCGTAGCCATCAGCCGCTTCGCGAACAACAGAGCCCTTCCAGTCCTCAGCCGAGTACCGGCCTAGCGTCATGACCTCAAAGGGGCCGCACACTCGGATCGCGGAATTGTCCTCGATAGGAACATCTGCAAGTTCGACACGCTCGGGTTCGCGACCTGAGGTGATGCTCCCCATGGTCACACGTTGAAGTTCGCGGTATCGAAGACCAGCGGAGACGCGATCACCCTTGAGCACATAAGCTGGGAAAAGCGCTGAGAGCAGCCGCCTCCGAGTCACGTTGAGCGCGACGCGCGAGGTGTCGCATGTGATCCAGCGGCGGGCCAGCAGCTCCGCACAGTATACGGTCGTACCACCTCCGCAGGTGATATCGACGACCAGGTCGCCTGGGGCCGTCGTCATTGCGATACAGCGAGCGACGACCTTGGGACTCGTCTGAACCACGTAGTACTTGTCTCCCGCGAAGCCACTTATGACCGTGTCCGGCCACACGTTCGTGATCGGAAATGCCCTGAAATCATCGAGGTAACGCACATAGCAGAGGGTCTTGCCGATAGGGATGAGACGCCTGGCCTGCCGGAGCTGCTCCATCCCCTCTCGATTGGTTTTCCACGTCGACGCTGCAGCTGGCCAATACTCCTGGCCGTCGAGATCGACCGACCAGATCTCGTGTGCTCGGCCCTGCCGAGTACTGAAGAGGTTGTCCGGCCGAAACACCTGGGCGCCATCGGGCAACGGGGTTGACCCGTCGAACTCAGATTCTGTCAGGCGGCGGCGGGTGCCGTCAGGCAACTCCGCCCATGCATACTGCCCTGCTCCCTCGCCGCCAAGTTCCTTCTCGCGATACAGCTGACGGTACGAGCACCTCGTCTTCTCTTTCGCGTACCAGAGCAGGTAGTCAACGGGAGACGAGAGGAAGTCGCTCGACTGGCTGGTCGTCTTGAAGAAAGTGATCGAGGACACGAAGTTGCTTGTACCGAAAACCTCGTCGAGCAGAGCACGTGCTCGATGCACGTTCTCGTCGCTGATCTGAACGAAGATGCTGCCCGTTTCTGCTAAGAGCTCACGACACAGGTACAATCGCTCGTGTAGGAGGTACTGGAAGAGGTACCGCTGCAAGAGGTCGAGGCAGAAGCCGTGGATGGTGCCCACGTACATGCCGGCGAGGCCTTGAACATGTCCGAACTCGGCTTGGTACATTCGCGTGATGCGGTCCTTCAGTTCTGCGGCCGCCTTGTCGGTGAAAGTGAACGCGACGATGTTTTCGGGTGAGACCCCGTTTGGCCCGCCGTGACGAAGGATGTTGACCACGCGCGCCGCCACGACCCGCGTCTTGCCAGAGCCGGCACAGGCGATGATCTGGAGGTTGCGGTCCAGGACTCCTATCGCTCGACGCTGGGCCTCAGTGTTGTCCATCCCGACGCTGCTCTCTCACCGGATACTGTTTATCACATTACCGTCGAGGTCATTGAGCAAGAACGCCATTGTTGTCACGGTTCTTCCGCCGCAAGCATACGGCTGTAGAGTTTGAGGCGGTCTTCCAGCAGGCGCTTCGGCGGCAGGTACTCGGATACCTGCATCTTGTGCGGACCGTGGCCTAGTAGCAGCTCGACGTGCTGGCGCTTCTTCGAGGTGCAGAGGATGAGGCCCACCGGCTCGTTCTCACTCTCGCGCCAGTCGTGCTGCTTGAGCCAGGAAAGGTACAGATCCATCTGCCCTTTGTCCGCGGCGGTGAACGGGCCGATCTTCAGATCGATGGCCACCAGGCAGCGCAGGGCGCGATGATAGAAAAGCAGGTCGAGGAAGTAGTCATCGCCGTCGATCCGCATGGCGAACTGGCGGGCGATGAAGCAGAAGTCGCTGCCCAGCTCGGTGAGGAACTGCTCGAGGTTGCGGATGATGGCGGCTTCGAGGTCTTTCTCGGAGTACGCGCCCTTGAGGCCGAGGAAGTCGAGCAGGTAGGGGTCTTTGAAGGCGTCCTCGTAGCGGACCGTCTCGACCGGGCCGCGTTCCTTCTCGAGGCGGACGAGGGCGCGGGTGTCGCGCGACAAGGCGACGCGCTCGAACAGGGCGCGGTCGATTTGGCGCTGCAGCTCGCGCTTCGACCAGCGCTGCTGCGCGGCCTGGTCGAAGTAGAACCGGCGCTTCAGGCCCGCCTCGACGGAGAGAAGGATGCGATGGTGCGACCAGCCAAGGCGCGAGTCCTTGGCGAAGTCGATGTTGATGCGATCTCCCGATTTGGCCACCACTGGGCGCCAAATCCGGGACCTCGAAGATTTCACAGCCGCTGGCTGTGAAATCCTGCTCGAAACGGATTTGCTAGCCAGTGGCGGGCAAATTGCGTCGGCGCCAGATTTTACAGCCACCGGCTGTAAAATCTCGAAAGCCTCGAAGAACCGGCGCGCGTCGTTCAGGTTGCTGTGCGAAAAGCCCCTGCCGTATCGGCGAATCAAGGCCATCGCCAGGCCGCGCAAAAGCTGGTCGCCGTAACCGGCGCGTCTCCGGTTCTTCTGGATGTCCTCGGTGATGACCCGTCCGACGTTCCAGTACAGCCAGACGAGCGTCAGGTTGGCGGTGGAAACGACATGTTCGCGCGATGCTTCGATGAGCGCCTGGATCTCCGGCAGGACGCGGTGGAGACCGGTCACTTGCAGTGCAGTGGAGCGGCGTTTGGCGACGACTGCCTTCATGCGATGAGCCGTTTCGGTTGGCGCATGAGAGTCACCCGTGGGCGGCGTAAACTTCTTTGATCATGCCTGGCTCGGCGAAATAGTCGAAGAGGCGCCGGGCGTCGCACCGAATTTCCTCGGCGAGTTGGTAGAGGGCCTCCGCAACAAACACGCGCCAACGATCGGCTCAGCGAACAGATACCGGTACCGAAGAATATCCGACTCTATCTTCTCGTCCTCGTAGGCCGTCCAGACGGCACGCGCGAGGCCGCCGAGGCCATCGGAGAAGAACCACTTCAGAACGGATTGAGCATATCGCGTTCGGGTCTCCAAACTGTTCTGGCGGAAGTGATTCACCAATTCCCGTTGGAGTGTCTCAAGCGAGTCGGAATGCGCCGAGAGTCGCGCGGCAAAGAGGCCTTCCTCAAAGAGGAGATCCTGGATGGTGTGTCGATGCTCCCTGGCTCGCGCGGGCCTCTTCTGCCGTAGCTTTCGTATCGCGGCGGCCGGTGATGCACCCGCCAGAAGCACGGGCAGCCCGGTGGGATTAGCCGCACTAGCCTCTGAGGGATCTGGCCAGAGGACTCCCTGCTGTGCGGTTCTGGGTGACGGCCGGCACGACTTCATGCTCAGCGACGCTCCGCTCGCCCTTGAAGCCTGGCCGATGCCGGCCGCAGCGCGTCCTCCAAACTCACAAACCCGTCGCGGATGGCCATACACGCGCGCAGCACGTGCAGCTCGTACATCATGTCGTCGCGCGGGAACTCTTCGCGGATGAGCCGGGCCAGCTGATCGAGTTCGTCCTTCGGAATGCCAGCCTCGGCGGCGACGCTCTGGTAGTCGAAATAAGACATGGCTGGCGTCACGTACCCGTCTGCACGATCGTTTCTACCGCAAGCCCGGTCGCGGGCTCCGCTGGGCGGTAGTGCAGCAACTCAAAACCGATGACTCCCCCGGTGTCGTCCTTCATCAGCACGACCTCGTCAGTGGTCTCTTCGCAGATGTGCTCCTTCCTCGGGTCATCCAGCCAGACAGTCAGGGTGTGACCGACGACGTCGTGAATCACCTTGATCTTGTTCATAGGTTGTTCTCGGGCCAAGTCCCTCATGCTTGCCGCGACCGGCAGATGCCGACCAGATCGCAGCGCCCGCACTCTTCGCACCAACCGCTGACGCGATCAAGCCGATTGTCGCGCAACCGCTGGCCGGCGTCGGTGACGGCGGCTATCGTTTGCTGCGTCATGGCATCGTCGACCAGCTCGCGAACCGAGCCGCCGTGGTCAAGGTTGTGAATCTCGATGAGATCGGCGCGGCGGCCGAAGCGTTGCTCGTAGCCGAGTGCCGCTGCAAGACGTCGAGGCAAAACCGTGGATCGTGCCGACGTACATGCCGGCAAGGCCTTGAACGTGTCCGAACTCGGCTTGGTACACGCGGGTGATGCGGTCCTTGAGTTCGGCGGCGGCCTTGTCTGTGAACGTAAAGGCGACGGTGTTCTCGGGCGCGATGCCGTTCGCCGCACCTTGGCGAACGATGTTCACAACCCGTGCGGCGACGACGCGCGTCTTGCCGGAACCGGCACAGGCGATGATCTGGAAGTTGCGGTCCAGGACGTCTATTGCTGCCCGCTGTGCCTGGGGGTAGTCCATGTGACCGCGACATGCCTACCACACTGAGGCGTCGAATTCCCAATCGCCAGGCGGACTGACTCGACCGCTACCACCGGCGTGCTTTACACACAGCACATTCGTCGCCTTGCCGGCGGCGTTGGTCTCGCTATACTCGCGGGCGTGCGTGCCCGCGATCTCGAGGCGCTGGAATTCGAGCGGGTGCGAGGCCAGCTCGCCGCGTTTGCCTGCTCTCCCGCCGGACAGGAAAGCTGCCGGGCACTGGTGCCGTGGCGCCAAATCGAGCCGGCTGCCGCGGAGCTCGATCGTACCTGGCAGTACACCTGCTGGCTCGATCGTCACGGCAGCGCGCCCATCAGTGAGTTCGCCGATATCCGCCCGGAGCTGAAGAGCGCCGCCCACGCGGGTTTCGTCCTCGATGCCGCCGCCCTGCTGGCCATCCGGCGCGTGCTGCAAGTGGCCGAGCAGGCTCGCGGCGTGCTGCTCAAACACATGGCGAAGCTGCCAAGCTTGAGCGAGCTGCCGGCGCAATTGCCGCCGCTGCCCGGCTTGCTCGGGGCACTCGAACGTGCGCTCGATGATCACGGCGCTATTACCGACGACGCCAGCGACGAGCTGGCGGCCGTGCGCCGTACGCTGCGCCGGCTGCGCGATCAGCTCACGCGCCGGCTCGAGGATATGGTGGCGCGGCCCACGCTGGCCGAGGCCATCGCCGAGCAGTACGTCACCGTGCGCAACAATCGCTTCGTTATCCCGATCAAGGCCGCATACGCCGGCCGCATGGCGGGTGTGGTGCAGGACCGTTCGGTGTCGGGCGAGACCGTGTTCATCGAGCCCCTGTTCGCGGTCGACTTGAACAACCAGCTGCTGATGGCGGCGCGCGACGAGGAGGCGATCGTGCGCCGCATCCTGGCTGATCTGAGCGAGCTGGTGCGCCAGGAGCTGGCCGCTCTCAACACCACCTTCGACGCGCTGGTGGCGCTCGATGTCCTCACCGCCAAGGCGCGCTTCGGACTGCGCTACCGCTGCACCCAGCCGCTGCTGGGCGCTGCTGAGGTGCGGCTGCGGGGCGTGCGCCACCCGGTACTCCTGTTCACCGGCCGCCCAGTCACCCCGGTCGATCTGCTAATTCCCGCCGGCCACCACAGCTTGGTGATCACCGGGCCCAACACCGGCGGTAAGACGGTGGCGCTGAAGGCCGTCGGCTTGCTGGCGGTGATGGCGCAAAGCGGCTTGCTGATTCCGGCTACGGAAGAAAGCTGCCTGCCGTGCTTCAATGCTGTCTTTGCCGACGTTGGTGATGCGCAGAGCATCGAGCGTAACTTGTCGACCTTCTCGGCGCACATCGCCAACCTCACCGACGTGCTCGCGCACGACCTGCACGGCGCGCTAGTCTTGCTCGATGAACCCGGCACCGGCACCGACCCGGACGAGGGCGCCGCGCTGGCGATCGGTTTGATCCAAACCCTCGAAGCCGCCGGTGCGCGGGTGGTGCTGACCACGCACGGCACGCCGGTGAAAGTCTTCGCCCTCAGCCGCGACTCGTGCGTTACTGCGGCGGTCGACTTCGACCTGACCACGCTCACCCCTTGCTATCGCCTGAGCTATCACTCGCTCGGTGAAAGCCTGGCCTTACCGATCGCACAACGTCTGGGCCTGCCGGCGGCCGTACTCACCGCCGCGCGGGCGGCGCAGTCGGAGCAATCTAAAGCCTTTGGCGCCGCGGTGGCGCGGTTGGAGGAAAGCCGCCGCGCCTTCGAGCAGCGCCACGCCGAGATGGCGGAAGGCACGCAGCGGCTGGCGGAACAACGGCGCGAGAGCGAGCGCCTGCTCGCCGAGCTGCGCGCGCAACGACAGCAGAGCTGGCGCGAGGAGTTGGCCGCCGCCCGCGCTTTTGTGCGCTCGGTGAAAGCACAGGGCCGCGAGCTGTTGGCGGCGCTCGAGCGGGGCAGCGCGGACCGCCGGGCGCTGTCTGCTTTCGTTGCCGCACAAGAGGTGGCGGTCGCCGAACAAGCGCAGCAGACCGAGGTCACGCTGGAGCAGCCGCCGGACGGCGGTGGGCCGCCTCGACTTGGCGATCTCGTTGAAGTCGGGTCGCAGGGCATTTCCGGAGAGCTGCTCTCCGTCAAAGGCGAGCGGGCGTGGATTCAGCGCGGCAGCATGCGTTTCGAAGTGCCGGCCGCCCAGCTGCGCCGGGCCGGCCCGGCACCGCGCGCCGCCGCTGAGACGGTGCGCATCAGCTTGTCCGCGCCGCCGGCAACTGCACCGGCGGAGATCATCCTCATCGGCCTGCGGGCGCGCGAGGCGATTGCGCAACTCGAGACCTTCCTCGATCACGCCGCCGGCGCCCAGCTCGCGGCCGTGCGGATTATCCACGGTGTAGGCAGCGGCGCCCTGCGCCGAGCGGTGCAGGAGTATCTCGCCGCCTCACCGTACTGCGGCAGTTTCAGAAACGGCGAGCCGGCCGAAGGCGGCGCCGGGGTCACAGTTGCAACGCTGGCGAGCTGAGGCCGCTCCGCCGGAACGCCGCGGTTGGCTGGCACAAGGCGCGGATTCCGGTTACGTTGGGCCCATGCCGACACCGCACGAAATCCTCGAGCAGCTCAAACGGGTCAAGTACCCGGGCTACAGCCGCGATATCGTCTCGTTCGGACTGGTGAAGGACATCGAAGTCGCGAGCGCGGGCGTGACCGTGACCCTGGCGCCGACCACGGCCAACACCGAGGTGCTGCAACAGATCCGCGGCGCCGTCGAACAAACGGTGACAAACATGGGTGTGCCGAGGGTCGAGGTGGTCGTCACCGCGCCCGAGCGGGCGCAGCCCCGGGCGGCGCAGGGGCGCGCGGCTATCCCCGGTGTCAGGCACGTGGTCGCGGTGGCTAGCGGCAAGGGCGGCGTCGGGAAATCGACCGTTGCCGTCAACCTGGCGCTGGCGCTCGCAAGCCTGGGGTGGCGCGTCGGTTTGCTCGACGCCGATGTCTACGGCCCGAGCGTGCCGTTGATGCTGGGTTTGCGCGAGCGCCCGAGCTCGACCGACGACAAGCGGATCATTCCGCTGGAGAAGTTCGGCCTTAAGGTGATCTCGCTCGGTTTGTTCGTCGAAGAGCGCACCCCGATCATCTGGCGCGGGCCGATGATCACCAAGCTGCTGACGCAGTTCCTGCGCGAGGTGGCTTGGGGCGAGCTCGACGTCCTCGTGCTCGACCTGCCGCCGGGCACCGGCGATGCCCAGCTCACGATCGTGCAGCAGGTGCAGCTTTCCGGCGGCGTGATCGTGACCACGCCGCAAGATGTCGCGCTCCTCGACGTCACCCGTGGCGTCAACATGTTCCAGCAGGTCAACGCCCCGGTACTCGGGGTGATCGAGAACATGAGCTACCACATCTGCCCCGGTTGCGGTGAGCGCGCGGAGCTGTTCGGTCACGGCGGCGGCCGGAAGATGGCGCAGCAATTCGAGGTGCCGTTTCTCGGCGAGCTGCCGCTGGTGCGCGAGATTCGCGAGCACAGTGACAGCGGCGAACCGATCGTCGTAGCCGAGCCACAGCATCCGCAAAGCGAGGCGTTCCGGGCCATCGCCCAACGCTTGGCCGGCGAGCTGGAGCGGCAGGGCGCCGCTACCTCACTGCCGGCGATTCACTAGTAGTGCAACTGCGGCCTGGCCGCGGCGCCGGCGAGCGGAGTGCCGCACAGGCGCGGTGCGGTCGCGGGCAGTGCCGCCGGTGCCGGCGTCGTCGCCGGTGCGGCACTCGGGCTGTCGATACGCACGATCATCTTCGCCGGTTCGCCCAGGTTGCCGGCTTGGTCGCGTAGCCGCGCGACGAACAAGGTATCTCCCGGGGCCAGCGCCAGGTATTGCGAGATCCGGGCACAGAATTGCGCGTGGCTGCGCCGATCGACAAAGCCGGCCTCGCCGTCGAACTGCACGCAGGCGTCGCAGGGCGAGGTGCGGGCTAGTGCCTTGCCGCTGCCGTTGTCGAAGCGGCAGCCGAGGTCGTTCATCACGTGGGTGATGTCGAGTTCGTCATCGAAGCGTGGCGGGTCGACTGCGGGCACCCCGCCGGCTGCCGGCGGCGAGTTGTCACACACCGTGGTGCTACCGTTGCCGAGCGCTTGACTGGGGACGATTTGCAGGTCGGGGCGCTGATCGGGGTCGTCGGCAAAAGCCGATTGCCCGAGCTGCCGGCCCGCCGGCCCCAAGCCGCCCTCGACCACGATCTGAAAGCCGAGGCCGGTTGGCCGGTAGACGGGGACGCCGTCGATTTCTTCTACCGGCTCGAGCAAATTGTCGGCGGCGCTGGCGAGGCCGAAAAAGGTGACGATCGGACCCGGCGCGGTGGTGGGCGTGGGTGATGACGTCGGCGTCGGCGTCACAGTTGCCGTTGGTGTCAGCGTCGGCGTCGGCGAGGCGGTGCGCGTGGGTGTCGGCGTGCGAGTGCCGCTGCGGGTCGGCGTCGAAGTTCGCGTCGCCGTGAGTGTCACAGTGGGTGTTGCAGTCAGCGTAAACGTGCGCGTCGGCGGCCCCGTCGGAGTCGGCGTGGGTGAAAGCTGGCGAGTGGGAGTGCGGGTCACGCTCGGCGTCCGGGTCAGCGTGCTGGTTCCCGTGCGGGTCGCCGAGGGGGTGCGCGTGGCGGTCGCCGCCGGGGTGGAGGTGATCGTCGGCGTTGGGGTGCGGCTGCGAGTGGGTGTCCGGGTCGGTCGGGGTAGGGTGGCCGTGGCCGTCAGGGTGGCGGTGAAGGGCAGGGGGATCGGCCCGCCATCGACGCGCACGATCAGGCGCGCGGGCGCCCCGAGATTGCCGGCGGCATCGCGCAGTTGCACGGTGAGCTGCGTGTCGCCATCGGGAAAACGCAATTGGCTGCCGACCGCCAGACAGAATTGCGCCGTTGTGCCGCGACCGGCAAAACCGGTGAGGCCGAACTCGTCCTCGACGCAAGCCGCGCGCGGGCTGGTGGCGACGGTGAAGCCGCAGGCGAAGTCGTTGAGGGCATCGGCGATCGTCTGCGCCGGGCCGAAGTCAGGAGGGTCAACGCCGGGAACGCCCCGCTCGTCACAAACTGCTAGGTGGCCGTCACCGAGCGGGCGGTTGGATTCGATCTGCAGGTCGGGGCGTCGCGCCGGGTCGTTAGGGTCGTGCTCCAGCACGCCGAGGCCGAGCGGGCTCTCGGCCAGGCCCGGCGCGCCTTCGATGACTACTTTGAAGCCGGTGCCCGTGACCCGGTAGAACACCGGCAGGCCCGGCTCGATCTCGCCGAGGGCAGCGGCGAGCCGGCCGCTAGCGGTGGCGAGGCCGAAGAACGTTATGGCCGGCCCCTGTGGCGACGGCGGGGTGGGCGGGGGCGGCACCAGCAGCTGCGGCAGCGCGCTGAGGTCGGCGGCCGTGAAGAAGCCATCGTCGTTGGCATCGGTACCGAAACACTCATCGGGCACGTCGTTGAAGAGCCGAACAATCACTTCAGACTGGTCAGCGGCGTTGATGGCCCCGTCGCAATTAGCGTCCCCGAGTTGTTGGCCCCAGGCGGTCGCCGACGGCAGGCATGCGCTGGCCGCGATCAAGCACGCTAGCCCCGCTCGCAGCCCGAGTCGCCGCTTGCCTCGCCAACCCATACGCCGCGCACCCTAGCGAATGCGGGCGCGGGCGACAAATGTGCCGGACGGCTTACCCAGCCCGGCTGATGGCTGAAGGCCTACGGCTCTCGATTCCAGACGCTGCGTCCGAATCACCGCCTATAGCACCCAACGCACGCGCATCGACCCGAATCTTGATCGTCGGCGACGAAGCCAGCGTCCGCTGCGCCCGGCTGGACGAGGTGGCGGCTCATGCTGAGCGGCGCCCGGTCGCTCGTGCTGGGACGCACCGCGGGCCGGCGTCGCTGCACTTGGTGCCAAACCCACGCGACGAGAGGGAGCGCCAGGTGCGCGGCCGGGTAATGGTCGTCGACGACGGCTGCCGAAACCTCTTGGCCACGAGCACGGGTGCGCTTCTTAGCCGCCGCCGCCGGTGCCGCTAGGCCTGCGAGTAAGGATGCGCCAGCAGTGCTTGCTCGTCGCCGAGGGCGCTGAGCTGCTGGTAAAGATCCGAGATGGCGATGGTGGCGGGCAGCCCGGCTTGACGCAAATCGAGTCCGAGAACGTCGCCGGCCAGAAAGCGGCCGAGCGTGTAATAGGCAAACCATTGCGCCTCGTCGAAGAACTGATCGGCCGTCGACTCGTGGGGGAAATCGGGATGGTAGGTCTTGTAGACGTAGCCGCGCCATTCGCCGCTCGCATCATCCTTCCACTTTTTCCACCGCTGTTGTTCGCGCACGGAGGACTTCACGTAGACCAGCACGCCCGTGTACTCGGGTTCGTCCTGTTCCTTGCCGGGCATGTCGCTGATGTCGGCGACCACGAAGTGCGAGCGCGAGTAACCTTGCGATGGTAGCGGTCGAATGAGTCGTTCCGGATCTTGGCGAAACTTGATCAGCACACCCAGTTCGCTGCGGGCGCGCATGACCAGGTTGTTGAGGTCGGAGAGCTCGTAGCGGGGGTCCGCGCTGGCATCGAGCACAATGATGAAGGTGCAGCGGCGCCGCAGCAGCTCGAAGACGCCGAGGTTTTCGATGAAGCCGCCGTCGGCGATGTTGACCAGGCTGGTCTGGGTGTCGGTCGTGCTGAGCAGCTCGCGCAGCAAGTAGTACGGCCACCACGGGAAGCGGCGCAGCCAGCCGGGCAGCTGCACCTTCGGGTTTGGCACCCAGTAGCCCAGTCGCAGATTGAGCAGCGCCATCACGAAGGCCAGCAGGCGGTTGCTCTTCGGTCCGAGGCCGGGGTTGACCGCCGCGCCCGCGCAAGCCACGGCCGTGGCCAGGGTAATGGTGTTGAATCCGGGGTTGGTCGTAGCCGCGTAATCGGTCAATTTCGAGCCGCAGAACAGCGGTGAGAGCAAGAAGTAATCGCTACCGGCCGCACCGGCGAACTTCGGGTCGTGTTCACCCAAGACGTTGAGGCAGGCGTTGATCAGGGGGTAAGGGCCGGTGCCGGTCCACAATTCGTGCAGCGCGATCGGCGCGCCGCGGTCGCCGCCTTGGCGCAGGAGGTAGGCGGTCTGCAGCCGGTCGCGGTAGAAGCGGTGCATCGTCAGCAAGTTGGGGTTGGTGAAAAACCCGGCCACGACCAGCACTGCCAGGGGCAGCGACAAAGGTAAATCCGGATGGGGATTATTCATCCAGACGGCGGCCCAGACGAGCGCGCCGACCAACAGGATACCCTCCAGGCTATTGAGCGCGTCGGAGGACCACAGCCTTACGTGGCGGAGTCCATGCATGAACAAGTGCCAGCCCAGCACTCCGGCGGTTGCGATCGTCGCGTACGGGATCACGGCGTCAGCGAGTCCTCCGAGGAGCAGGTACGCCAAGCGTGCGATCGTCACGGTGAGAGCGATGACCCAAACGAAGTTGAGGGCGATACTGGCCACCACCGCGCCAGCCATGCGGATGCGGTGCAGGTGCTTCTTCCATCCGCCCCCGGGGGCGAGGTAGTCGCCGTGATAGCGCAGGTGGTCGAGGTCGGCCTGTTGAAAGAGGCTGTTGAACGGTTTCGGTGCCTGGCGCTCACGCCACAGTTTGGCCTGCACGTGGCCGCCCAGGTATCCGCCGCCGGAGACCGTCGAGAGGTAATCGGCGCGCTCGAGAATGCCGAAGCGGTTGAGGACCGCGAGAAAGCCGAGCCCGATGGTGGCCGAACGGATGCCGCCGCCTGAGATAGCGAGGCCAAAGCTGCGCCGAGGTTCTTTGAACCACGGCTCGTCTTGATAGCGCCGGCGTCGCTCCGACACCGCCCGCCATTCGGCGTCGATGATCTCACCAAGTGTCATAGCTGTCCTCGCTGGATTTGAGTCTGACGGTTTTTGACGCCCAACGTTTTCACGGCTTGCCTACTGTGGCTGTGGAAGTTTGAAGCCAAGGTAGGTGCCGGAGCTGATGCCCATCAGGCCGAGCAGGGTGGTACTGAAGTTCGGCATCGCACCTTTCCCTGGCTCTCCTTGGTGTCGCCGTAAGCGCGCTCGCATCTTCGCGAAGTTGGCTTGCTCGAAGACAACCCTGTGATCCGCGTTTGATACAGCGCCATGCCCGTCTCCCCGTGCGAGCTGCCGCCTGTTGCCGGCAACCACATGTTCATTCTGTGGTGAAGCTATACTGCCCGGGCGCTGCTAGACCATGCTTTCTCTAGCTCTGTCAACTCCATACCGAAAAACCCTTAGGACCGGAACGGCAAGCCGTCTCGGGCGCCGGTGCACGCTCGCGCTCTAGGGCGACGTGGTGGATCGCCTGGACGCGCCATCGCGTCGCCTCATCGAGTCGGCACCGGCAATCCTCGACGACTGAGCCGCAATAGGTGTTTGGAGCAGACCACAGCTTCTGCACCCGCTGTGAAACGAAGTCAGCTCACCCTCCTCAGCGTGCCCGCCGCGTCTGCTTCCCGCGAGCGCCCCCCCGCCCCCGTGGCGCTGCGTCTTCTTGACAACGGAGGCCTTATAGGTGTTGAGGCGGCGGGGGTACGGCGGATTGTCGTCCCGCCGCCGTCGCGGTTTAGAGGCGCGAGGGCAACGTGATGAAGCGCAAGAGGAACTCAGGCATCGGGTAGGGA